>JANMWK010000045.1:0-122673 GCA_031393975.1 Hyphomicrobiales bacterium | reverse complement strand
GAACAACGCCACGGCCATGCCGCAGTCTCAGACTTTTCCTTGCAGGATAATGCCGTTTTAACGGCGCGAAATCGCATGAATATGGTTTCAGCTCAGCTGATTGACCCGGGGGTTTCCAACGCATTTTCACAAAAAGTGATTGGGAGCTTTAGCGTGAAAGCGCAGGGACCAAAGTCACTTGCAGGATCACTGTCGGGCGGCAATTTGCAGAAATACATTATGGGCCGGGAGATTTTGCAGAAACCAATGGTGCTCATCGTCAGTCAACCCACTTGGGGTGTTGATGCGGGGGCCGCCGCTGCCATCCACCAAGCGATTGTTGATCTGGCGGGGCAGGGCTCTGCCATGGTGATCATCAGCCAAGATTTAGATGAGCTGCTGGCCCTTTGTGATTCTGTGGCAGTTATCAATTTAGGACGACTTTCAAAGCCCTTAAAAGTTGGAGAAGTTTCAGTTGAAGAAATTGGGCTTTTGATGGGTGGCATTCACGGCGAGGCTCAGCATGCGCATTAAGTTGGAGAAACGCGCCGAGCCGAGCCGCTTCATGTTATTTGCAACGCCTGTCGCTGCCGTCATTCTAACGATCTTGATCGGCGCAGTTCTGTTTCAATCCTTAGGCTATGATGGGCTTGGTACGGTGAAAGAAATATTCTTCACGCCGATTCTAGCGTCCTACAAATGGCAGGACGTGGCTACCAAGGCCGCACCATTAATTCTCATCGCTCTTGGCCTGTCACTGGGCAACCAAGCCAAGGTTTGGAACATCGGCGCGGAAGGGCAATATATCGCAGGCGCACTTGCTGGCGCATTGGTGGCTTATTTCACACCTCAAGTCACAAGCCATTGGATCATCATTCCGATGATTCTGGCCGGCGTTTTAGGGGGTGCAGCATGGGCGGCCATTCCGGCATTCCTCAAAACTAAACTCAACGTCAATGAGGTGTTGACCAGCTTGATGCTGGTCTATGTGGCACTTCAGTTGCTGGGTTATTTGGTCACGGGCCCGTGGAAAGATCCCAATGGCCACAACTTCCCCCAAACCGCACCCTTCAGCGATGCGCAATTGTTGCCGCATTCTATCGCCGGAACAGTTATTCCGCCGGGCCTCGTCATCGCATTCGGTTTGATGCTGGTGTTCTGGCTCGTCGTGTCGCGCTCGGTTTATGGCTTTCAAGTGCGCGTTGTAGGGGCAGCGCCCAGTGCTGCGCGTTATGCAGGTTTCAGTGCCAACAGAACCGTCTGGAGCACTCTGTTGATCAGCGGCGGAATGGCGGGCCTTGCGGGCATTCTTGAAGCCACTAGCCAATTGGGCCAGCTCAATTTGGGTTTTCCATCGAACTATGGTTTTACCGCCATAATTGTTTCATTCCTAGGGCGCTTGCATCCTGTCGGCGTATTTATAGCAGGGATAGTTCTGGCCATCACTTATGTGGGCGGCCAAGTGGCTCAAACCACTGTACATGTGCCGTCCGCTTCCGGCGGCATATTCCAAGCGCTAATGTTGTTTCTGATTTTGGCGGGCGATGTATTGGTCCGTTATCGATTGGTGTTCAAATCATGACCATGGATTTCATCATTTCCGTCATCATCACCGTCGTTGGCATATCAACCCCTATTTTGTTGGCTGCAACAGGCGAAGTCATTGTTGAGAAAAGTGGCGTTCTCAATCTCGGTGTCGAAGGCATGATGCTGATTGGGGCGATCACTGGCTTTGCAGTCACCTTCGCCACGCTTAATCCATGGCTCGGTGTGGTTGCGGCCGCGTCCGCTGGAGCCGCTATATCTATGGTTTTTGGAGTATTGGTGCTATCATTGGGATCAAATCAAGTAGCCACAGGTTTGGCACTTGCCATCTTAGGCATCGGTCTATCGACGCTCATTGGTACGGGTTTCACTGGCATGATCGTGCCGCAATTCAGTTCAATATTTCCAAGCGCGTTGTCGCAAGATCCATTCTGGCGCGTCATCTTTGGATACAGCCCCTTGGTCTATATCGCTTTAGCAATGATCTTCGCCGTGGGTTGGTTTTTGAACAAAACCCGCGCCGGATTGGTTTTGCGGGCGGTGGGCGAAAATGATCTTTCGGCTCACTCCATTGGCTATTCGGTGATTGGCATTCGTTACATGGCAATCGCATTCGGAGGCGCTATGGCGGGCATTGCAGGCAGCTATTTCTCTATGGTGATAACCCCAATGTGGGCCGAACGGATGACCGCGGGTCGGGGTTGGATTGCGCTGGCGCTGGTTGTGTTTGCCGGCTGGAAGGCGGGCCGACTTGTCGTGGGCGCATATCTGTTCGGGGCTCTTATGACGTTGGAGCTTTACGCCAAGGCTTCAGGTTTCCAATTTCTGCCGTCCCAATTTTGGGCTTCTATGCCATACGTGATGGCCATCGTGGTGTTGGCTGTGATATCTTACCGGGATCGATCGGGAAGCGAGGCACCAGCCTGCCTCGGGAAACCGTTCCTTCCGAATTCTTGAGCTAAAACTTTAACAGGAGAAGACGATGACTAATATGAACAGACGTAATTTCATTAAAACCGTTTCTGCAACAATCGCATTACCCGCAATGGCTGCCAAAAGCTTCGGCGCTGACACGCTGAAGGTTGGCTTTGCCTATTTGGGCCCGGTGGGTGACTTTGGTTGGACGTGGGCCCATGACAAGGGCCGCAAATTTATGGTCGAGCAATTGGGTGGCAACGTCATTGGCGATTACGTTGAAAACGTTGCTGAAGATGCCTCAGCCGTCCCAGTCATCCGCGATCTGGCCCAAACTGGCCACAATCTAATTTTCACAACTTCGTTCGGCTACATGGATCAGACGCTGCAAGTTGCCAAAGATTTCCCGAAGGTGATGTTTGAGCATTGCACGGGCTTCAAGCGGGCCGACAATGTTTCAACTTATAACTCTCGCTTTCATGAAGGCCGCTCAGTTTTGGGCACAATCGCTGGCATGATGACCAAGACCGGCACGATTGGCTATCTCGGCTCATTCAAGGTTCCTGAAGTTGTGATGGGTGTGAACGCATTTGCGCTTTCAGCCCTGGCCGTGAACCCCAAGGTCAAAGTGAAATTGGTGATGATCGATTCTTGGTTCGATCCAGCTAAGGAAGCAGCTGCCACTGAAACCTTAGCAAACTTGGGCTGTGATGTGATTACCGCCCATACCGATAGCCCTGCCACTTTGCAGGTCTGCGAACAAAAAAAGCTTTATGGTTTCGGCCAAGGCGCTGACATGTCAAAGTTTGCTCCAAATGCACACCTGACCGCAATCGAAGATATTTGGGGTCCATATTATCTATCGCGTGCTAAAGCTGCACTCGATGGCTCTTGGAAGTCCACCGACACGTGGTGGGGCTTTAAGGAAGGCTCCGTAGTAATTTCTCCTTACAATGCTGCGTTGCCAAAAGAGGTTGCTGCCGCCGCTGACAAGATCCAAGCTGGTTGGAAAGATGGCAGCTACAATGTATTCACCGGCCCAATTGCCGATCAATCAGGCGCAGAAAAGGTAGCTAAGGGCGTTGTTATGTCCGACGGTGACCTTTCAGGCATTGATTGGTTCGTAAAAGGCGTTGAAGGCGCATAATTGCTGCCCATCCATTGCACTGGTTGGTTTCGCGAAATGCCAACCAGTGCATTTTCTGAGCTAGTAGCTTCCAGCAATCCGGAAGCGTTTCCATATCTTCAAGCCCACAGCGACAGTTTCGACAATAAAAAACGCGGGGAGTGCGGAATTTGAAATGACTGACCCTTGTATAATTTGCGTAGCTATTACCGGGTCACTGCCGACCAAAGATAACAATCCTGCAGTACCGATTACGATTGTTGAGCAGATTGAAAGCACCCACGAGTCATTTGAGGAAGGTGCGTCAATTGTCCATTGCCATGTGCGCGATGGTCAAGGAAAGCCAACGTCTGAACCTGAACGTTTTGCGCGCCTGAAAGAGGGCATTGAAAGACATTGCCCTGGCATGATTGTGCAATTGTCCACGGGTGGAAGATCTGGGGCAGGACAGGCACGTGGCGGAATGTTGCCCTTGAGGCCAGACATGGCTTCGCTCTCAGTTGGTTCTAATAATTTTCCCACCCGTGTCTATGAAAATCCTCCAGATTTGGTGGATTGGTTAGCCTCGCAAATGTTAAATTATTATGTTAAACCAGAGATTGAAGCCTTTGATTTATCACACATAATTCAGGCAACGTCGATGGCGAAAGATGGCCGTCTAAAAGGCCCGCTTTATGTGCAGTTCGTGATGGGTGTTAAAAATGCCATGCCAGCCGATGAACGGGTTTTTGATTTCTATATTGAAACCTTAAAGCGTCTGGCTCCCGATGCGCAGTGGTGCGCAGCTGGCATTGGTCAAAGTCAACTCACCATTAATGAGTGGTCGATTGCCAAGGGCGGCCACACCCGTACTGGTATGGAAGATAATGTGCGGCTCGATAAAAATACATTAGCACCTTCTAATGCGGCTTTAGTAAAACGCGCCGTGGCGATTTGTCATAAACATGATCGACCCTTAGCCACGTGGAAGCAGGCGCGAGAAATACTGGGACTTCGCACCGTTTCAGTTTAAGCTCAGTTATAAATCTCAAGTGGAATACCAGTTATGAATGAGCGTGTGCCGTCCTCAAGCGGAAGCAATCACCATCCCCGTAATAGAGGAACTCCCTTACACACTGAGTGGTTTGAGAATGTGCAAGTCAATCTCTCAGCCAGCGAGCGGCGCGCGGCCACCTTAACAACGCGCCGCTCAGTGAAAAAGGAATACCAAGCCGCTTGGCTAGTAAAAGCCCTGCAATGTATTGATCTCACCACCTTGGCAGGCGATGACACTGATGCCCGTGTGCACCGCCTGTGCGCAAAAGCCAAACGCCCCCTGCGCGATGATATTGTGAAGGCGCTGGGCTTAAGTGATGATCCGCCGAAGGTGGGTGCGGTCTGTGTCTATCCCCTGATGGTGGCTCCCGCCGTGAAGGCCTTGGCCGGTTCAGGAATTCCGGTTGCGTCGGTGGCTACAGGTTTTCCCGCTGGCCAAACACCTTTGCCGCAACGACTCGCTGAAATTCGCTATGCCGTTGATCAAGGCGCAGAGGAAATTGATATTGTCATCCACCGTGCTCAAGTTCTCACCCAAGATTGGGTAGCACTCTATGATGAAGTGAGCGCCATGCGCGAGGCGTGTGGAAAAGCCCATCTCAAAGCCATTCTCGCTACGGGTGATTTAAAAACGCAGCGCAATGTTTATAAAGCCAGCATGGTTGCTATGATGGCTGGAGCCGATTTTATTAAAACCTCTACCGGCAAGGAAGACGTGAATGCCACTCTGCCCGTCAGCCTCACTATGGTGCGTGCTCTTCGTGACTACGGCGAACTGACGGGCGAAAAAATTGGCTTCAAACCAGCGGGCGGAATCAGAACAGCCAAAGACGCAATTGCTTGGCTTACGCTCATGAAAGAAGAACTGGGCCGGCGATGGTTGGAGCCTGATCTGTTTCGTATTGGTGCCAGCGCCATGCTTGCTGATATCGAACGTCAACTCGAACATTTTGTGACAGGCCGCTATTCCGCTTTGTCTCACCACGCCCTTGCTTGAGGTCTACTCCATGCCAAATGTAAAACAAATTCTCGACTCTATGGATTATGGACCAGCGCCCGAAGTCAGTTCCCACATCACAGAATGGCTGGAGCAGCATAAATCTGGATTCAATCATTTCATCGACGGCGCATTTGTGCCTTCCCATGACAAAGCACAATTTGATGTGACAAATCCGGCTAATGACACTGTGTTGGGTAGAGTTGCTGTTGGTTCAAAAGCAGATGTTGATGATGCCGTAAAGGCTGCACGAAAAGCGTTTGCTTCTTGGTCAAAACTTTCAGGCCATGCTCGCGCCAAATATATGTACGCAATCGCACGACTCATACAAAAGCGCGAGCGCTTTCTATCCGTGCTTGAAACCATGGATAATGGCAAGCCAATCCGGGAAAGCCGCGACATTGACATTCCTCTGGTTGCTCGCCATTTTTATCATCATGCGGGTTGGGCAACGCTGATGTCTTCTGATTTCAAAGGTTACAGCCCGCTTGGAGTTTGCGGACAAATCATTCCCTGGAATTTCCCGTTGCTGATGCTCGCATGGAAAATTGCGCCTGCAATAGCTGCTGGAAACACTGTCGTTTTAAAGCCTGCGGAATTTACGCCGCTCACTGCGCTCGCATTCGCGGAGATTTGCCGTGAGGCGGGATTGCCCGCAGGCGTGGTCAATATCGTATGTGGCGATGGTACAACTGGTGCGCATATTGTTGAACATGCAGGTTTTGATAAAATTGCGTTCACAGGCTCCACTGAGGTTGGCCGCATCATTCGCAAAGCCACCGCCGGTTCAGGTAAAAAACTCTCACTCGAACTTGGCGGAAAATCGCCTTTCATTGTCTATGAAGATGCTGATCTTGACGCTGCCGTTGAAGGTGTTGTCGATGCTGTTTGGTTTAACCAAGGTCAGGTTTGTTGTGCAGGTTCGCGCCTTCTCATTCAAGAAGGTGTGGCACCAAAATTTATCGCCAAGTTGAAGCGCCGCATGGAAACACTTCGTGTAGGCGATCCCTTGGATAAATCAATTGACCTGGGTGCTATCGTCGCTCCTGTGCAATTGCAACGCATTCGGGAACTTGTAAAAAAAGGGCAGGATGAAGGTGGCACATTGCTGCAATCGTCTTGCTCAATGCCTTCAAAAGGTAACTTTTTTGCGCCTTCATTGTTCATCGACGTCGACCCAGCATCGACCGTGGTGCAAGAAGAAATCTTCGGACCTGTCGCTGTGGCCATGACATTCCGCACACCGGAAGAAGCCGTGCAACTGGCCAATCACACCCGTTATGGTTTGGCTGCAACAATCTGGTCAGAAAATATCAACCTTGCCCTCGACACGGCAGCCCGCATGAAAGCCGGCATAGTATGGATAAATTCAACGAACTTGTTTGATGCCGCCGCAGGCTTTGGCGGTTACAAGGAAAGTGGTTTTGGCCGCGAAGGCGGCCGCGAAGGGATGTATGAATATATTAAGACCGATTGGTTGAAAGCACTGCCCAATTCTCCTGAGCATCCAGTGAAACTTTCGGCACTTCCATCTGAAAAAAATTTACATGCCAACATTGATCGCACAGCGAAACTCTTCATCGGTGGCAAGCAGGTTCGCCCTGATTCCGGCTATTCGTATTCCGTCTTGAATTCTAAAGGCATCAGCATCGGTGAAGCAGGGTTGGGCAATCGCAAAGACATCCGCAACGCAGTCGAAGCTGCAACAAAAGCCATAAGCTGGTCTGCGGCTACCGCACATAATCGCGCACAAGTGCTGTATTACATGGCCGAAAATCTGTCGGCACGCGCTGAAGAATTTGCCAAGCGTTTACAGGCAAAGGGTAAAAAGCCCAAAGCCGCTTCTGAAGAAGTTGAGCTCGCCATCCAACGCATATTCTATTACGCTGCACAAGCTGATAAATATGATGGGCGTGTTCACTCTACCAATAAACGCAACGTAACCCTCGCCATGAATGAACCCTTTGGCATTCTGGGCATTCTATGCTCAGACGACGCACCATTTCTGGGTTTCGTCTCACTTGTCATGCCCGCTATCGCCATGGGAAATACTGTTGTAGTGGTGCCATCACCGCTTCAACCTCTAGCAGTGACTGATTTTTACCAAGTGCTGGAAACCTCTGATGTGCCAGCGGGCGTTGTGAACATCGTAACGGGTGACCGCGAGGAATTGGCCAAGACGTTGGCCGATCACGATGAAGTGGCGGCACTCTGGTATCATGGCAGTGCTGTTGGCTGTGCGGCAGTTGAAAAAGCTTCGGCTGGAAATTTGAAAAGCACTTGGACCAATAATGGCAAGCTTTTTGATTGGCGTAATGAAACCCAAGCACAAGGCGAAGAATATTTACGCCACGCCACGCAAGTCAAAAATATTTGGATTCCTTACGGTGAGTAACTGGTCAAATTAAATTACGAACTTGGGCTATCAACCAGTCAACGCTCGCATCAAGTAATGGTTTGGCATCTTTCTGTTTGTAGTGACGAGGATCAGGACCAAATACCCCCCAAATGGGATGTTTAGGATTGTGGCGTAAGTTACCAAAATCATCCTCGTTTTCAGCAAGAGGTTCCACAGATACTGCTTTGAGCCGATCAATTTGAACCAGCTCAGGCCGCATTGCCGCAAGAAGTGTAGTTTCAAAAATACCAGCATGATCAGGCGCAAACTGCAAACCTTCAATTCGGTTCACTGCAGTCGCAAACACGCTTAGTGTGTTTTTGCGACCATTCCAAACTGCAGCGACACGGTCGATCATTTCAAGCTGTGTTTCTGCAAAATGGCCCGAGAAAAGCACGGCAAGTGTGAGACCAAAAGATTGCATCCGCTCCAGCGTAAACATGAGCTGAGTTTCAATCTCATCAGGTTCCGCTTTGATGATCGTCCAGGGGTAGGCACTGTGTCCGCCACCTGTGCCATAATAGAGCGGGGGCATCACGACACCACCATCGAGTTGAGCAGCGCGCAGGCAAAGGCCATGAGCAGTGAGAGAATCCAAACCCACAGGCAAATGTTCGCCATGCCATTCATAAGTTCCCAATGGAATATAAGTCACGGGCCTCTTTGTGATGATCTCTCGCAGTTGCCATGGCAAGAGTAGTTCAAACCGAACGGAGGAGAACTTGGCAGTCATTGATAGTAATTCCTAGTCCAGCCATAGGAAGCCAGTTTGGATTTCAGTGCGTCGGGAAAAGCCTGTCCATCACTATAGGCAATATTCATATCGACTTCAGCCCGGTTCTTCATGCCAGGAATAAGAGATGAAACCTGTGTTGCGCTCAATACATAGCGCATCGCCGCTTCGGCCAATGTTGTATAATAAGGCGAACACTCAACCTTCAAAGTCTCAACCCGCTTCAAAGTTTCAGCAAACCGATCACCACGAAACATTGTGTGCGGTTGTGAACTAGGTTCAAAAGATGAATAGCTGTCTTTCGTCCAGTTCCCGACCAGCGAGCCTGAATCCAACGGCACACGCGCTATAAAAGCTGTGTTATTTTTTTCGCCTGCCGGAAACAAATTCTGTGCAGGTCTTTGCTCAAACATATTGAAGATAACTTGGATTGAATCAACCAAACCAAATCGCACTAAATCAACACCTTCATCAGGCTTGTAGTCCCGCAACGAAACTCCGATGTGATCAATCTTGCCTTCGCGTCGCAGGGCCAGAAGAGTTTCCAGCCAGTGGAGTTCCGTTACAGCATCAGGCGTCCAACTGTGGAGTTGAAATAGATCAATACGATCGACACCAAGACGCTTCAAAGATCTATCAACACTCTTCCTGATATAGTGACTTGGAAATCGGCCTTTTATATGTGGGTTGTCATCATCTGGGCTGGGCCATTCAACTGGGCGAACTTTGGTGGCCACATAGATTTTATTGCCTTTCCAATTTTTAAGGGCCTTACCTACAACTTCTTCGCTATGCCCATTTCCATAGAGTTCGGCAGTGTCGACAAAGTTTATGCCCTTATCGAAAGCATAATGAAGTGTGTCGATAGATTTTGCGTCATCTACTTTTCCCCAATCCCCGCCAATTTGCCAAGCACCAAAACTAATTTCGCTAACTTGCCAACCGGTGCGCCCAAATGTGCGATACTTCATTAATTACCACCTTCTGCTGCGGCCTTCTGTGCGGCGCGAGCCAAAAATCGTTCATCCATGCGGTTCTGCGCGTCCTTGGTGCCATCATGAAAAGTTCCAAACCATTGATCCATGGGGAACACACCATCGCCACCATAATTGCACTCAAAATATTTGTGATGCAAATAGTGAAAAAAATCACCGGTCTTAACCGCTACACCATCCGAGATCACAATGCGTTCGAATCCCGAATGACTCTGTGCAGGCGTGATAGCAGCATGTTGCATATGAAAGATAGCGTGAATGGGATGTGACGGAATAATCCAATGGATCATCACGCCCGACCAATAGAGCAGGTGCTCTATAGGATGCATTGCAAGTCCGGAGAAGGGCCCTACATTGACATTATTGTGATGCAAATAATGGACCCATTTATAGAGCGGGCCCCAATGGCTGATGCGATGGATCGCATAAAAATGTAGATCACGGATCAGCGGGACGAGGCAAATCATGACACAGAAATAAATCGGATGATCAGTAATAGAAATATAGGGAATTTTACCATTGGCATAGAGCCACATGGTCAAAACCTCATAAGTCGACCAGATCGGAACTGCACTGAAAACAGTCCAAAAAAGATTATCGAGTGTCTGATTGCGGAACAGAAAAATGGGGTTATCGCGCACCAGCCATTTATTGGAATGTTTCCAATCAGTACCTTGCGCCTGCTTGATATAAAGCCAGACATGCCAAGCCCCGGCCACTGCCAGAATGAGAACCAAATTTCGCAAAACAATGTAACTGATCCAGGCCAATTGAAACGTCTTCATCGTTTCCATGGCAGGAGTGAAATAGGCCCACGTCAAAATCGGAACCGCCATGTAGAATACATTCCATGGTAAAAAGAATCCAGGATACCCAAACACCCATTTGAGAATGGCCCATGGCTGCAAAGGCCACTGCAGCACCGGCGCATAACCTATAGGATTAGGAGGCGTCCAGTCACCGCGTTTATTGCGAGGGCCCTCAAACTTGGTTTGCATGATTAACCCCTAAACAATACCGGAAGATGACCCAGTAACAGCGGGTCTCTCGGTGGTTTTAGCGATGCGATAACCAGACGCGCGATAAGTTTCAATGGGCATTAAGGCACCCCCTTTGCGCTGGCGCACTTCTGCAAGAATGGGCGAAACATCTGTTATGAAAGCGGCCTTTAAGAGCCTATGCGCACCCATCACATCATTTGCATCTTGCGCCTCTTGCAGCGCTTTGCGATCCACGAGTGAAGCTTGCACAAAACAACGCAAAATTTCGGTCGCAGATGAAATGAGGCTTTCGATCGGATCGGTGACATTATGAGATTGGTCAATCATATAAGCCGGATTAAATCCCTGCACCTTGCTGGATTCGGCATCAACCAGCTCGTTGAACACTAAGAACAGCCGAAACGGATCAATGGCACCTGCGTCCAGATCATCATCGCCATATTTTGAATCGTTGAAATGAAAGCCTGCAAGTTTCTTGGCGTTTATGAGACGCGCAACAATCTGTTCGATATTGGTGTTGGGGGCATGGTGACCAAGATCCACCAAACATTTAGCTTTTTCGCCGAGCTGTTGGGCAGCAAGGAGGCTTGAGCCCCAATCTGAAATCACTGTTGAATAAAATGCGGGCTCATACATTTTATGCTCAAGAAACATAAGCCAGTTTTTGGGCAGTGCTTCGTAAATCTGTGAACATGCTTCGAGATAACGATCAAAGCTCTTGGTCAGATTTTGTTGACCCGGAAAATTTGTGCCATCAGCGATCCAGACTGTTAGCGCGGTGGAGCCTAATTTTTGGCCGATCTCAATGCACTCGATATTGTGCTCAACGGCCTGCTGACGAGTGGTTTCGTTCGAATTGGCAAGTGAACCAAACTTATAAGATAATGGCTGATCTCTTTGATCTTGAAAGGTATTAGAGTTTACAGCGTCAAACCCCAGATCATATCGAGAGGCTTCTTGCCGCAGCGCACTGTAGTCAGAAACTTTATCCCAAGGAAAATGGGGAGACACATTTTGTGTAGACCGCGTGAGCTGATTGATAACACCACAGTCAGCAAGTTTGTCGTGAATATTCAGCGGTTCACCGGGACCGGGAAATCGTGCAAAGCGCGTGCCCCCGGTGCCCACACCCCACGTTGGAACTGCGACGTTGAAAGCCATGGCGCGCTGTGCCATGTCTTCGATTGCAATTCCGCGCCGCTCAAGCTGCCGGCCGAGTGCTGCATAATCTTCAGCATGTGAAGCTTGGGCTTTCTTATTTTCCGTGCTGATAAAATCTGTTGAAATTTCAAAACTCATCATTACCTCGTAAACGACGCGACATGACCGGCATCGACATTCAAAATGTTACCTGTGGATTTATTTGAAGCGTCCGACGCGAAAAAATACACCGCTTCAGCAATGTCCGCGGGATAGACGGAGCGTTGTAGCAGAGAGCGCTTGCGATAATGCTCTTCCAGCTCATCAGGTTTAATTTTCAACGAGTCGGCACGACTCTTGCGGTAATCCCCCGACATCAACTTTGATCCGCGCAACACTGCATCCGGGTTCACCGTGTTGACCCGAATGCCCATTGGCGCACCTTCAAGGGCCATGCACCGCGCCATGTGAATTTCAGCCGCCTTCATTGCCCCATATGCGCTCGTGCCCGCTGAAGCTGTCATACCATTCTTAGAAGCAATAAAGATCATTGATCCACCAGCATTCTGTCTCTTCATGATGCGAAAAGCCTCGCGTCCCACAAGGAAATAGCCCGTTCCCAATATCGCCATTTGCTTATTCCAAATTTCAAGAGAAGTGTCTTCAACTGGAGCGGGGATGGCTATGCCTGCATTGTTCACCAAAATATCCAGTCCACCAAACCGCAGCACTGTGTCATCAAACCCTTTGATAATTGCGGCCTCGCTCGTCACATCCATTTTGACGGTAAACACGTTATCCTTCCCAAAACTCTTGGCAAATAATGCGGATGTCTCGCTCAATGCGCTCTCATCAATATCGGCAAGGGTCACACAAGCCCCTTCACTCAAAAGCCTTTGCGCAATCGCAGCACCAATACCATTGGCCCCACCTGTAACAAGAGCTGCGCGACCTTGTAGAGCTTTAGGCTTAGGCATTCGCGACAGCTTCGCCTCTTCCAGCAGCCAATATTCAATATTGAACGCTTCTTGTTCTGGCAGTCCTCGATAGTGTGAAACGCCAGCAGCACCGCGCATCACATTAATCGCATTAATATAGAATTCAGACGCAATGCGGGCCGTGGCCTTATCTTTCGCAAATGATAACATGCCTACTTGCGGCACAAGGTAGATAACCGCATTCGGGTCTCGTATCGCGGGGGAGTTACTGTGTTTGCAACGCTCATAATAGGATGCATAGTCCTTCCTATATCCGGCAATCAAATCATCAAGCATGGCGCCACCTGCATCATGAGGAACAATCAACGGCTTTATTTTTGTGCGCAGAAAATGATCGGGGCAAGATGTGCCCAGCGGCGCCAGCTCTGCCATTTGATTTGAGTTCACAAATTCCAGCACTTCGCGAGCATCGGTGAAATGCCCCGCCTTCATCTCCTCTTGCGATATGCGGCCACGAATTTCGGGCAATAATCGCAAGGCCACCTGTAGACGCTCAGCCTCCGCTAACGATTTGACGTTTTCACCTTTGAACGAGGGTTGCTTCGCATTTTTATTAAGCCAAACAGTCGCTGTGTTGATAATACGAAGCGTAGTTTCGTAACAATTTTTCGCAGTGTCGGCCCATGTGAAAAGTCCGTGGCTACCTAACACCACACCCACCAGTTTCGGATTTTCAGTAGCCAATTTTCCAAGCTTAATGCCAAGGTCAATGCCTGGTCTTTGCCAAGGCAAATACCCAATTTCATCACCAAACACTTCGCGAGTAAGTTTCTCAGAATCTTCTGCAGCGGCAATGGCGATCACGGCATCTGAATGCACATGGTCAACATGAGCGTATGGTACATAGCCATGTAAACAGGTGTCGATTGAAGGCGCACGAGGATTCAAATTAAATATACAATGGTTGAGCGCATGGACCATTGCATCCTCTTGATCGAGGGATTTGTAAATTCCCTTCAAGGATTCAAGCTTGTTCATGTCAACGGTGGCAAAGCCATCCAGCTTCATAGAGCCGATATCACCCCCTGAACCTTTCACCCACAAAACGCGTACAGGTTTGCCGCTGAGTGGATCGACGGCCGGCACTTTTGCAGATGTATTACCACCTCCAAAATTTGTGGTGCGCAGATCAGCACCTAGAAGATTTGAGCGGTAAAGCAATAGGCCCGGCTCATCGAGAAACTGGGCCTTGGCATGGTCCCAAAGGGATTTGAGCAAGTTCTGATTATTCATGATGGCGCTATTCATATGCTCACGAATAATCACGGTCAATCATGAAACGCTATCATTGCATTGCAATAATGTTTTGCGACGCAACAGGGGCGAATTATTTTGACTCTTGTGAGCGATCATGCATTTATTACGATCATGCATGAACGCGAACGATGGCAGAAAATTTTAACGCAAGTGCGCCAGCGCGGCGTTATGCGGGTGCGTGATCTGGTCTCTGCAACGGGGGCCTCTTCAGCGACATTGCGCCGCGATCTTACGCGACTGGAAGAGCGCGGTGAACTTCGTCGCGTACACGGCGGCGTGGAAGCCATCGAAACTAACGAGCAATCGCATCTTGCAACCCGCGCCTTTGGTGTGAGCCAAACATTGAACGCAAACCGAAAACGGGCTGTAGCGAGAGCTGCAGCTGCCCTGTGCGAAGACGGCGAATCGATCATCATTAATGCTGGATCTACAACATGGTTCATGGCTGAATTTTTGCGCGACTACCGTTTGCAAATATTGACCAACTCGTTCCCCATCGCACAAGAATTAATTGCCACAAGTCAAAATCGCATTGTCCTGCCTGGTGGCGAAGTTTACCGAGAGCAAGGAATCGTGCTTTCTCCATTTGACGAAGATGCGATTCAGCACTTCATCGCTTCTAAAATGTTTATGAGTTGCTACTCGATCACGCCAATGGGAATCATCGAGGGTGATCCGCTCATTGCACGCGCCGAAGCAAAACTCTTGTCGCGCGCCGACAAGCTTATTGTGATTGCAGACTCTTCCAAATTTGAATCGCGCGGCAGTATGGTCGTTTGCCAGCTGTCGCGTGTCCACACGCTTGTGACTGACGACGCTGCCCCCATCCATATGCTCGATCATGTACGATCATTGGGTGTGCAAGTGGTGATCGCCAGTTGTGAGCAACTTCAATCCCTATCAGCCGCATAAGCTGAAGGATAAAACAGCAATAAGGGAGGATACCATGCTGAAGATGAATAAACTCGTTAAGTTCGGTTGTTTGGCTGCCGTTACATCTATTATGTTGTCGGGTGCTGCATTTGCTGACACCATGACGGCAAAGCCCGGTGGAGCTGCAAACATCGTGTTATTGCCTAAATTCCTAGGCATTTTGCCGTTTGATCAAGCCAATCGTGGTGCCCAAGAAGCACACAAGGAATTGGGCAACACTGGCACATTGCAATATATTGGCCCAACTCCTGAAAACAGTGTCGCTGGTCAAATCGAAATGCTGACCACCGCCACCACGCAGAAACAAAACGTTGTGATGTTATCAAATAACGCCGGTGACCAAATTGCGGCAGCCGCTGAAGCCGCTCAAAAGGCCGGCACCAAAGTGATCACGTGGGATAGCCCAATTCCATCAGGCAAAGGTGAAACCGTATTTGTGGCGCAAGTTGATTTTGGTTCAATCGGCGTTGTGATGGCGGATATGGCATTGGCTCTCACGGGTGGTTCGGGTGATTTCGCTGTACTTTCAGCAACACCAGATGCTGCAAATCAGAATGCTTGGATTGAGGCCATGAAGAAAACATTGACCGATCCAAAGTATAAGGACATTAAATTGGTCGACGTGGTTTATGGCGACGATCAATCAGAAAAATCTTACAACGCTGCACTGGCCCTTGTTGACAAACACAAAGGCCTGAAAGTCATCATGGCACCGACAACCGTCGGCATCGTCGCTGCGTCCAAGGCGATGCAGGATGAAAAGATGTGCGACAAGGTGAAGGTGTCTGGCCTTGGCCTGCCAGCCGAAATGGTGAGCTATACCATGAATGGCTGCGCCCCTCAGTTTGCGCTGTGGAGCTTTGTTGATCTTGGCTATCTCACTTATCAAACTGCCTATGCTCTGGCCACTGGCGCCATCAAAGGCGATGTGGGTGAAACCTTCCACGCTGGCCGCATGGGAGATTTCAAGATCGAGGCCGATCCTGGTCGTGCTGGCGCCAAGCGCATCTTGATGGGTAAATTTACAGTTTACAATAAAGACAATGTGGAAGCTGCTTCGAAATAAAATGTACTCTAATTGTCCGCCACTCCTATGAAAATGGGAGTGGCGGCCAAATTTTGATAGGTCGATTACTGTGGCCCAACCTCCCGAAAATATACCCATACTGGAACTTCGCAATGTCTCGAAGAACTTTGCGTTGACTGCTGCGCTTTCCGATATTTCATGGCGAGTGAAAGCAGGGGAGGTTCACGCTGTTGTTGGTGAAAACGGTGCGGGGAAATCGACACTAATCAAAATTATAACCGGCGTGCATCAACCTGATTCAGGCGAAGTTTTGGTCGAAGGTAAGAAAGTTACGATCCAAAATACCCAAGTTGCCCAACAGCTTGGCATTGCCGCCATTTTTCAAGAACCCATGGTATTCCCAGACTTAGATGTAGCGGAAAATATTTTCATCAGTCACCGCAAAATGGGTGCTGTCATGAATTGGCGCAAGCTCTATGCCGATGCTGAGCTTCTGATCGATCGCATAGGCGTAACACTCGATGTCCGCCGTGCCGCCAGTGGGCTGACTCTGGCTGAACAGCAGACAGTCGAGATTGCACGGGCATTGAGCTTGAATGTCAAAGTCCTCATCATGGACGAACCCACAGCTTCGCTTTCCGCGCATGAAGTTGATCGCCTCATGGCAATCGTCGCTGCTTTGAAGGAACGTGGTGTGGCTGTAATTTATATCAGCCATAGGCTCGATGAAGTATTTCGCATTGCGGATCGTGTAACAGTATTGCGTGATGGGCGACACATTTCGACAAATGACGTGGCTCTCGTTACCGAAACCAGCATGATTAAGGATATGGTAGGCCGCGCTATTGATCAATTCGCATTGAAGAAAGTAGCAAATGATCACGGTGACAAAGTCCTGTCCGTCAAAAACCTTGGTCGAGAAAATATCTATGAAGACATCTCGTTTGATTTACATCGCGGGGAAGTCTTGTGTTTCGCGGGGCTAATAGGATCTAAGCGAACAGATATTGGCCTCGCGCTGTTTGGCGTTCAGCCCGCACAAGCTGGAACAATCGAAGTCGGTGGCGTGCCAAGCACAATTACAAACCCAAAAGAGGCTATGGCGCTGGGAATTGCCTATGTTTCCGAAGATCGAAGAAAACTGGGCTTGGCGATGACTATGCCGATTTTTGCAAATGCATCACTCCCAAGCCTCAAAAAATTCCTGAGCCACCTCGGAATGATCGACCACAATGCAGAATATGCAATGGCCGATAATTACCGGACCCAGTTGGCTATACGGTCCCCCAATGTAAATATTGATGTGGGCAAACTCTCTGGTGGCAACCAGCAAAAGGTGATGCTCGCCAAATGGCTGGAAACTCATCCTCGGATATTAATTCTTGACGAGCCAACCCGTGGTGTCGATGTCGGTGCCAAAGCGGAGGTGCACAACATCATAAGAGATCTCGCCAAGCAGGGTGTGGCAGTTATTGTTATTTCGTCAGATCTCCCTGAGGTCTTGGCGCTTGCAGATCGTATTCTCGTCATGCGTGAAGGGCGACAAATGGGCATTTTTGATATAGCGAATGCTTCACAAGAAAATGTGATGGCGCTGGCCACAGGCCAATCGAAACCCAGAGTTGCCGCATGATGATGATTCTCTTGCGACGATTACATCCACAAACTTTGCGCGTACTGGCGTTGGCGCTTGTGCTGGTCTTGGTCATTCTATTTTTCTCGTCGCAAATTGATAATTACTTTTCACCTCGGATGCTCAACCGTATTGCTACAAGTGCCGCCGTTATTTTGCCAATTGCAATTGGCCAAGCACTCGTTGTCATCACTCGCAATGTTGATCTTTCGGTGGGATCGTTGGTCGGAATTGTCGCTTATCTCATCGGTGATTTTCTGGGCAAGCACCAAGGGCTTGATCCCTTTTCAACACTTGTCTTGGCGCTCTCGTTGGGGGGCATCTGTGGGGCCATCAACGGCACATTGGTTGCTTATGGCCGTGTACCATCGATCATCGCCACACTCGGCACACTGGCACTTTTTCGCACGTTTCTTGTTGAGTATTCCGGCGCCAGAACCATAACCACTGAGAGCCTCCCACCGTGGATTGTCGAATTTCCACAGGCTGTTCTATTTTCGATTGGCAATTTTGAAGTGCGCGCCATGGTGGTCATTGCTCTGGTGGCGGCCCTCATTTTTGGCTTAGCACTTTCTAAGCTGCGTTTGGTGCGCAAGCTTTATGCTGTGGGTTCAAATCCCGATGCGGCTGTTATGTCGGGTATCAACTCCAAACGGGTGGTGTTCATGGCCTTCGTTCTGAGCGGTGTTTTAGCTGGTCTATCCGGACTAATTTTTCTTGCTAAATTTGGCAACATTACAGTTGTGGCCGGGCTCGGATTTGAATTGAAATCTATCGCCGCAGTCGTTGTTGGAGGCGTTAACATTTTCGGGGGTTCAGGCACAATATTAGGAGTTTTGTTCGGAACAATTCTTGTTGATACAATTGACAATAGTTTAACCCGTTGGGCGGTGGTGAGTGAGTTCTGGCGGGACGCGTTGCTTGGCATGTTGATTTTGACAGCTGTGGCCGCAGATACATTTATGGCACGCTCATTTGTCCGCATGAAACGGAAAAATGCGCTTAAGCCAAAAACGCTTCCTCCCGAAATTAGGAACGGGAAATGATGCTCAAATCTGAAACGCAATCTTGGAAAACTGCAACCTTCTTCTTCTTTAAAAGTTGGGAAGGGTTACTGGTCATCATTCTTGCGATCATACTCTCGGCGAATATGTTCCTCGTGCCGCAGTTTCTAACGCTACAAAATCAGATCAACCTTTTCCAACTTTCAAACGAAAAAATTATTGTCGCTCTCGCCATGACATTTATCATTATCAGCGCAGAGATTGATTTGTCGGTGGCGTCCGTTATGGGGCTCTCAGCCTGCGCATTTGCCTATCTTGTGCAAGGCGGAATGCCAGCCGGAGTGGCTATCGTTATTTGCTTATTTGTTGGCGCCGCTGCTGGTGCGATTAACGCATTCTGGATCGCCTATATTGGCATTCCGTCACTCGTAGTGACACTCGCTATGCTCATTGGCTTTCGCGGCTTAGCACGCGTCTTACTCGAAGACAAAGGCATTGGAAATTTTCCGGAATGGGTCAACGCGTTAGGGCGAGATGGCTTCATTGGGCCATTCCCGTTAGCATTCATCGTCTTCGTAATACTCTTGATTATTTTTGGGATCACTCTTCATCGGACCGGCTTCGGCAGGCAGGTTTATGTCATAGGCAATAATGCTGATGTAGCGCGCTATTCCGGTGTGAATGTTGTAAGAATTCGCAGTATTCTATTTATCATGTCAGGTACAGTTTCGGCACTTGCCGGGCTATTTTATGCGGCCAGGCTCGCTTCTGTGCGAGGCGATGCTGCAAATGGTTTTGAGCTTGATATCATCACCATGGTCTTACTGGGGGGCGTTAGTATTTTTGGTGGCAAAGGCTCAATGCTGGGCGTTTTGTTGTCCATTCTCATTGTGTTGAACCTGCGCAATGGCATGGCGCTCGAAAATATTACAGGTCACATACAGACCGCCGTTATCGGTATCTTGTTAATTTCGTCCGTGCTTATTCCAAATTTGATTGAAAATTTGCGCATATCCAACCCAACCAAAAAGAAAACAATTTCTGTTTCGGGCGAATGACATGCAACGTCACGCATTTAAAATGTTTCTGAATTACGGTATGAGTATGGAATATAAAAGGCGACATGACGAAATTTGGCCTGAACTGAGTGAACTGTTAACAAAGGCTGGCGTCAGAAATTATTCCATTCATCTTGATGAAGAAACCGACATCCTTTTTGGCTATCTTGAGCGCGAAGACAATCATACGATGGATAGATTGCCCGAGCATCCTGTTATGAAAAAATGGTGGAACTATATGAGTGACATCATGCGTTATAATGCGGATGGCACACCTGTTGCAATTGCGATGCAAGAAATGTTTTATATGAAATAAATTACGAGAATCCATCAGGCTGCAAATTCTTGCCAGCGTTTTGCATATTGAGGCCAAAGCGTTGATTTTGGCCCTTCATGGTTTGATCCTGTCGCCTTTAAAACTTTCTCAGGCATCAACAGTAACGAAGCTCCGATTGTGGTCCCTGTTGTAGCGCTTTGGTTCACAATGACCGAGCGTTTGGTTGCTACCGAAAGCATGTCGAGATACTGTTGATTTCCCGCAAGTGGCCCTTCAACAATAATATCACCCTGAGCGCTGATGAGATCGAGACAGGTGGCGGTCATCAATGCAAGATAAAACGATCCGCCGACAAAGCGCTCGGCCGCACTGGGATCGCCAATCCACTGCATCTTGCGATCAGGAAACGGCCCCGAGCCACCAACAACTGATGGCACCAGAAATATGCCTTTGTTCAAAACGGAAGAAACATTTTCGTCGGTTATTGAAGGCCGCTCCTCGCCTTGTATTATTTGAAATTCTCGCCCACCCATAAAGCGTGCTGAAGGCACAGCCTCGCCAAATGCGCTAATATTAATGAGCGTATCACGGTGCTCATCAAGCACGGGTGCTGCCCCGCCAATCGCCATAGAAATTACCCATGTGCCGGTTGAAACAACTGAGAAAGGTTTTTGCCTAGCAAGCAGATGCGGCACTAACGAGGCATTTGAATCGTGAATACCACAAGCTACCAGCGTCCCAAGTTTTAGGCCTGTAGCGCCGGCCAGATCAGCTGTGATGTGGCCTAAGGTCTGCACAGCTGATCGCACAGGTGCCATCAATTTGCGCCAATCATTCGCATCCACCAATGACGTATAATCGGCATTTTGTGGCGACCACAAATCTGTGTGGCAACCAAGTGACGTTAGCTCGTTGGCGCAAACACCTGTCAACCGGTAGGTCCAATATTGGGGATACATGAGTATCGTTGAAACGTTTTTAAATTCGCGTGGGAAACTTTTTTGTTGCCAATATATTTGCCTCCCAAGATTAAGGCCGGCTGGCAGTCGAGGTGAACCCGTATCAAGAAACGATGCGCGCATAGATTGATAAATCTTGGCCACCTCTGCGTATTCGTCATATTCATAATCTAAAACGGGAAGTGCAAGATGACCATCTGCTCCTATTAAGGCTGCAGCCGCGCCATGAGTTGTCACTGAAATTGCATCAACACCATACCGCTGCTGGTGTTTAGCCAAGCCAACCACAATAAACTGCCACAGCGCTTCAATGTCGTAGTGGGGGTAGAGTCCATCGCGCAAAACCAAATTGGGCGTCTTTTGCACGGCCACTTCGGTCAGATTCTCCGTGTCGACCAAAGCTACTTTGGCATTTGTTTTACCAATATCAATTACGGCAACATATCGGTTCGATTTCATAGCTGCGCCTTCACCTCTAATAGTCTTAATTATCAACAACTGATCGAATCACAACTGCCTTGATTCAATCAATTGTTTTTGGGTAGTGATTTTACCCATGGGCGGAACGGCCGCTGGAATTTTGTGTCAAATACAATTGATAGGACTTGCCACGGTTTGGTTCCGCGTTCTTGGTGAGACAGACAGGCCATCAAGGAGAACGATTATGGCAAAGGTATACAATGATGAGTTTTAACGAGAGGACGTGATATTCAAAAAGCTTGACCTAGAAGTCTACAATTTGTGGCTGAAGCGATTACAAATCTTGTCGGATGAAGCCAATGCCTTAGAGGACTCATCCGCAAGTTTAAGGGCTGCCGTTGCCGCTGGCCTCTAATGATTGTCAGCCCCAAGCGCCTACCGCTATATCCCGTATCTTAAGGTCCATTGGCAATCTTTGCGGATATCACGGGCAACCTCAGTCACATTTTGAATGGTTCACAGAAAATGCCTTCAGTTGGCTCTCCTTAATTTAAATTCCTATCTATCTCAATTTAAACGCATAAGCCTGTTTCAGGGTCAAATAAGTGAAGGGACTCAGGCGCAAAAGAAAGCCGAATGGCTTCTCCCGCTTTAGCTGATAGACGACTCGTTGCAGTTATGTTGAGGGCTTGACCAGCAACGTGGCTCATATTGCCCGTTGACTTAACGGATTCAACTATTACAGAAAAAGTGCCCCGCGTGCTGTCTGATGAAATCGTAATGTGTTCACGCCTGGTGCCGAGGTTAAACTTTGAATTCATCGTTTTTTTTGCAGGTGGCCAGTGCATGCCCATCCTTGGTAACAAGTTTTCCAGCTTTCACTTCCACCGGGATGAGGTTCATTGCCCGAGAACAAATGAAAGTTGCAACAAAAACATTACATGGCTTGTTATAGAGCTCAAGTGGATGCCCACTTTCTGAACTTTGCCTCCTTGCAGAACCTCAATTGTGTCAGCCATTGTCAAAGCTTCAACTGGGTCGTGAGTTACATAAATCGAAGTGACGTCGATGCGCTTGTACAAGCTTCTGATTTCAGATCGCATTTGCACACGAAGGGCCGCGTCCAAATTTGAACGGGGCTCATCAAAAAAAATACAGATGGCTTGCGCACGATTGCGCGTCCTATCGCAACACGTTGCCCCTGACCACCCGAAAGCTGCCGCCTTAAACCGATTGAAGCCCTGCGATCGACCGAAGCAGCGTTTATTTTCGGCAACCAGATGGACCAACCAACGCAATAAACTCTCCATCCGCTGCTTCAAAGGAAACATCCTGCACCACCTTTGCTGTGCCGTAATTCGTCATCAAATTATAAACTGAAACACCTGCCAAAACTTAACCCTTCCGCAGAATGGCAGTCGCCATTTCTGGAATGGGCAGCCCGCCATCAATCACGATTGTTTGACCGGTGATATAGGATGCTTCCTAAGATGCGAGAAAATGCGATACGATACCGTCGATTGATTGGAAAATAGAGGCGTTAGAACGCACATCCATGTGGGCGTAGCTTGCTTTAAGGCCATTTAGTAACAATGTTTCAGCAGCATATTCCCCAACTTGGTTCATAATGCCGGATATCACCACTTCAGCACCAGCCTGCGCTAGTTTCGTGGCAATGCCAAGTCCAAGGCCGCGATGGCCGCCAGTGACAATCGCAATTTTTCCGTTGAGGTCAAAGTGATTCATAGGTTCAAGGTCTCATACGTGGGTAAAAATTTGTCGTGGACGGCAATCAAAGCATCAACCAAATTTTCAATTTCAGCCAGCGAAAGCTCTGCCGCTGTGTGGGGGTCCATGGCTGCGGCATGATGGCAGCAAGCTGGACCGGCACAGCGCCCACGCGAACTGGCTGAATACCATTGCGATCGACATGGCAAGGAACTTCAACGGCAGCATTCCGCGGCAAGTTTTCGATTAACCCATTATTGCGTACATTGCCGTAAATTAAACTGGGCTGGCTTGTAACGCAGGAATGAATGACGTCCGCAGCATATTCATTGCTTTGGCACACTTCGATGGGGTGTGTTTCAGCTTCTGGCTCGTGGCGAAGCTCATGCCATTCGACGATCAGGTCTTCGCAGCGGGTGATATATTCAACAAGCGGCAAATTGAATTTTTGCAAAAGGTCTTCACGGCCGCGTTTGATAAACCAAGGTGAATATTCAGAAAAATGAATGGAGCTTTCAATCACAAAATATCCAAAGCGGTTCAGCACTTCAAAGCGCACGGCATCATCATCTGGAAAATCGCTATTGCGTGCCAGTTCCCGGAAGCGCGGGTAAAGAACTTGACGGGTTCCATCGGACATTCGCTTTTTAAACTTCGTGAAGAAGGCAACATGGTTGAGGCCGCACATTGAGAATCAATGTCAGCAATATTTTCGCCTAAGATTTTTGCCAGGAATTGTGAGGTTTCTTGCACTGAATGACACAGGCCCACGTATTGAATATCAGGGAACTGTTTCATCATTGCCCAACTGATCATTACCATGGGGTTCACATTATTGATCTTCAATGCTCATTGATGAGGCAGACAGTCTCACAGTAAAACGTGGGGTGCGGCAATGGGACGATGCGAGTGATCAGCTGCAAGAAATTTTGCGTGATGAAGTGCGCCTGCGCGTCCGCCGCCGGACAACAGAACAACAACGCGCCAAAAAAACAAAGGGCAACATTCATGAGGCCTACCACCGCCATGGAACCCAAGTAGCGGGACGGCGCGTCATTGCCCCTGTTGAACAAATGCCCTCATTCCTCAACAACGAATTTTCAAAACCAATTAACGTTAGCGTTGTAGCAAAGATTAGTGGCTTGCACCCGACCAACGCCAAAGCAACTTTTCAAAAAGTTTTAGGTCAATCCATTGCCCAATATCTTCGACACCAACGGCTAAACCATGCCCTGAAGTTACTGGCTGATTCAGACATGGTGATCATTGAAGTAGCCTTTGATAGTGGGCATGGCTCGCTCAGCCGCTTCTATGATGCATTCCAACGTCAAGTGGATTGCACACCTAAAGACTATCGCAAGCGCTTTCGCATCTAGTTTGACTTGATCAGCAATATGGCTTCGATCTCAACTGTCATGCGGTTAGGCAGTGACCCCATGCCAACAGCGGACCGCGCATGTTTTCCGGCATCGCCCAAAACCTCAACAAATAAATCAGAGCACCCATTGATCACTTTGGGATGGTCGGAAAAATCGGGATCGGCGTTGACCATACCTAGCAGTTTTATCACGGCCTCAATCCGAGATAATTCACCAATTGCGGCTTTGGCCACTGCCAATAATTGCAACCCTGTTAAACGCGCGTCGGCATAGCCTTTGGCAACATCCGCGGTCAGGCCAAGCCGTCCAACGCTATAGCTTCCATCTGCCAGTTTTGGGCCTTGCCCCGAAAGATACAGCAGCGATCCGGCAAATCTCCACGGAACATAATTAGCCACTGGCACGGGTATTTTTGGTAGAAAAAGTCCGAGCTGTTCTAATCTTTGTTCAGGCGTCATTGCACTTTTCCTCTCGCATCAACCTTCACAGCACCTAAAACCGTCTCGCCACGCACGAACACAACCTTATCAAAAAGATTATTGACCGGGCAAACGTGATTCATGCTTACACGTAATAAATCACCCACTTTGGGTTTGTGTGCAGATGCTGATATATCCAAATATCCATGTTCCTCATTCAATTGATAAAGTGGTGCATCGTTGAGGGCGCGCACGATTCCGTAGCCTTCCATCCCCAAAAGATCGCTGGTCAAAGCCTTTGATCCTGCATCAACAATGGCACGGTCTTCAGTTGGCGTACTCACCACAGTTGTCAAGACTGATTCAGCGCAATCATCGAAGGTAAATGCACCGGCCGCCACTTGTGATCTGTCGTTATAGATATACGTACCCACACGATACTCAGTGACATCTGCCAAACCTTTGGTGTCCCATAAATCACGTGAACCCCCGCTGGTCACGCATTCACAATCTAGCCCGCTGTTAGTCAAAAGCATTTTTGTTTCAGCGATAAATGCGGCAATTGCCCCGCGTGCAAAGGCCGGTGGATAAGTCATTAAACCAGCAAAACTAAGACCCAGAAGTCTGTCGAGCTGCTGCGCCAAAACTAAAGCAGCTTTCGGGCTCTGCACACCGTTGCGGCCAGCGCCTGTATCACACTCCACCAAAACCCGAAGCGTGCGGTCCGCCATTTTCGCGGCACGCGCTAGGCCTTCAGCAACAGCGAGGCTGTCAGCAACAACCGCAATGTCGATGCGTCTTCGCAGAGCGGCAAGACGCACAAGTTTTGCAGCACCGACAACATTAAAAGTGAGCAGTTGATCATTGATGCCCGCATCTGCCATCACTTCAGCCTCACCTATTTTTTGCACACATATACCTTTGGCACCCAGTGCCAGTTGCAATTTTGCCATCCCCACAAGTTTGTGGGTTTTGATATGTGGTCGGTTGAAGATTGAGTTTAGATCACAGTGTGTTTGCCAGCGCACAAGATTTTTAACGACTACATCAAGATCAATGACTGGAACAGGCGTTTCAAGTTCCTCCAGAGTACGGCCAACATTTTCAAAATTAAAGAACTGGTCTACCCAATCAGCGGTTGGAATTTGCAGGCTTTGGTGGATCATGGTGATGAACATCCTTTCAGCGCCACTGTTGAATTATCTTAGTTATCGCTGCAGAAGCAGAGTTTGGTCAAGCCTAAGAATGAAGTAGCGGCGAACACGTTTATTAAGTTTCACTCAAAAACTAGAAAAACCAGAAGGAATAGCCCTAAATCGACAAGAAAATTAAAATGTTGAGTATTAGCGTCCGGATAAGAACTATAATCTGAGACTCCGGTCTGAACAATAAGTTCGTCACATTGCAATAATTTTACAGGGAGTGAAGAAATGTTGATTTCCTAATATGGTTTTACATACACACTTGCAGCATTCCTTTTAGCGGGTACTAAGCAGTCACTTCTTGCAGATGATGCAAAACACTTCGCAGGCCAAACCATCACAGTGCTTTTGCCATCGCCGCAACATGCAACCATGGCCGCAGATTTTGAAAAGGCCACGGGCATAAAGCTTGACCTGCAAACCGCAAGCTGGGACGATGTTTCGGTTAAAGTTTCAACCGCATTGCTCGCTGGAACCGCTCCGGCCGATGTGACCGAATTTGATTGGTCATGGACCGGACAGTTTTCAGCAGCCGATTGGTACATTCCGCTCCATGATGCCATCGACAAGGTAACTCTTGAAGACATCAGGGGCAGCACGCTCTTTTATATTAATGGCAATGTTCTGCGCATTCCATATACCAATGATTTTCGTGTGATGGGGGTCAATACTAAACATTTTGCGGATATAGGCGTAAAAACAAGGCCCAAGACGCGGGATGAGCTGTTGGCCGCTGCAAAGGCGCTCAAAGACAAAGTCATTGTGAAATATCCAATTGGCCTTCCGCTGTCTGCAACCGAAGGAGCATCGACCAGCTGCTATTTTCTAACAAAGGCATTTGGCGGTGATCTTTTTGACAAGGATAAGAACCCAACTTTCACATCAAAAGACTCTGCTGGTTACAAGGCCATGGAATTTGAATTGAAATTGCTGAAAGATGGTCTGGTTGATCCTGCGTCGACTGGCCTGGAGGATAGTGAAATCAATGACACCATGTTTGCCAAAGGGATCACAAGTATTGTGGTCAGCGGTGAACATAGTCGTCTGGGCCAATTTAATGACCCAAAGTTTCTTCTATTGTCGGCAATGTGGTGGCCATTCCAGTAGCAACGGGTTGCGACAAAACCAGAAGCTTCGACCTGTTTGAAGGGCTTGGCATTCCTAAGGCTTTCACATTGGACCTGCAAAAGAGATCATCCAGTGGATGATCTCGACAGAATTGCAGGTGCACAATTACAACAACGGCGTTTTGCCAACCTGAGCTGGTCGAACATTTGGGTGGTGAGTCATTTGTGTATGCTGGAAACGGCAGAGGAGACGTAATCACTGTCGCAACACAAACCGGTAGTGCCTGAAAATCGGCTAGAATTTTGAAGCACGAATTGATCCCGTAAGGCTTTGCTGTTTGACGCAAATAGCCAGCGGGTGAGGTAATTTAAAAGGGAGAGTTTGATGAACCGCACGCGTTGGGGAATTTTAGGTCCGGGCAATATTGCCCAGAATTTTGCTGATGGATTGGCGCAAGTGCAGTCTGGTGTGCTGAGTGCAATTGCCAGCCGCTCTGCGGAGAGACGCACCAGCTTTGGCCAACGCAATGCCGTTGCTCCAGAGAAACGTCATACGACCTATGAAGCTTTGCTGGCCGATGCCGATGTTGATGCAATCTATATTTCAACACCCCACCCATGGCACGCAGAATGGGCTATCAAAGCCATGCGCGCAGGCAAGGCCGTGTTAGTTGAAAAGCCCGCAGGTATGAATGCGGCTGAAGTTACAGCCGTCACAGAAGTGGCCGAGCAATGTGGCACTTTTTTCATGGAAGCCTTTATGTACCGCTGCCATCCGCAGATTGCGCGCGTGTTGGAAATTATTGCATCGGGCGAAATTGGTGCTCTCCGCCACATCAAAACTAATTTTGGATTTGACGCAAAACTTAACCCCACTTTACGCCTTTATGATCGCAATTTGGGGGGCGGCGGTATTTTAGAGGTGGGCGGTTATCCCGTATCGCTCGCACGTTTGGTGGCAGGTGCTGCCGCTGGCCTTGCCATTGCCGAACCCGTTACGGTCAAGGGTGCAGGCATTGTTGGGACAACTGGGGTGGACGAAGTTGCTTACGGACTTTTGAATTTTGCAAATGGTTTCACTGCTGAAATCGGCTGCGCCATCGCCCGCAATATGGACAACAATGCCTTTATATATGGCGAAAAAGGCACACTTGAACTTGTAGATCCTTGGGTGCCTGGCCGCAATTCTGGGCCGTCAGATGCGACTTTAATCGTCACGGTCGATGGCAAGAGCCGCACTGAAGTAATTCGCAATCCTAACCAACTATTCTCATTTGAAGCCGAACTTGCCAGCAAGAGCATCGCAAGCGGTTTGAAGCAGGCAAGCCCTCCGGCCATGAGTTGGGCCGATAGCATTGGCAACAACACCGTGCTCGATCGCTGGCGGGCTGAGCTTGGCTATGTAACATTTGCCGAAGACAGAAAACTCAACCGTGCCCTGCCGCCTATCTTGCCTGCAAACTTGCCCAAAATACCAAAAACAAAAATCACCGATGTTGGTTTGCTTGTGAGCCAACTGGTGCTTGGCTGCGATAACAAAGACGATATTGGTTCTGCAGCTCCAGTTTGGGACGCTTGGTTAGAAGCCGGTGGCAATGCCTTCGACACAGGATTTGTTTATGGCGGTGGCAAGCATGAGAAGGTGCTCGGTGAATGGATCGCCAATCGCGGTGTTGCTAAAGACATCGTCGTTGTCGTCAAGGGCGGCCACACGCCCTATTGCTTTCCGCGTACTATCGAAGCCCAACTTAATATTTCGCTCGAACGTCTTGGGCTTGATCACGCTCCAATCTACATCATGCACCACGACAATCCGGCGGTGCCCGTCGGTGAGTTTGTCGACGCGTTCAATTGTTTGCATAAAGCTGGGCGCATTGGGGCCTTCGGCGGCTCAAACTGGTCGATAGCGCGGTTGAAAGAAGCCAATGTCTATGCCGCGGCCAAGGGTTTAAAACCGCTCACCATGCTTAATAATAACCTCTCGTTGGCGGTGATGGAACGGCCGGTTTGGGATGGATGTGTTACATCAAACACGCCTGAAACTTTGGCCTATCTACGTGAAAGTAAAATCACTCATGTGAGTTGGTCATCACAAGCCAGAGGATATTTCCTGCCTGAAGCGTTGCGTTCACGGCTTGCAGCCAATACCAGCCCCGAAACCTGTTTTGGCAGTCCTACAAACGCCGAACGACGCAGCAGAGCCGAGGCCCTTGCTAAACGCTACGGCGTTTCAGCGCACAACATTGCGACAGCTTGGGTTTTGGCCCAAGAGTTTCCCTCCTTGGCCCTTGTGGGCCCGCGCAGCCCTGGCGAAATCGCCTCAACGCTGCCTGCACTGGGACTCAAACTTAGTGCTAAGGAAGTCGCTTGGCTCAATCTGGAAAGCGCAGAGACTTGAGATGATATATTTTTTAGACTCCAGATAGAAAATCTTTCTGACGATCTCCGCGAAGTGCGATGTTAGCTGAACTTGCCCTAGTTTGATTCCGCGTCCTTGATGAGAAGCACGAGCCATCAAGGAGAACGGTTGTGGCAAAGATACACAATAATGAGTTTAAGCGTCAGGCAGTGCGCTTTGCACTAACGAGTGGACAGCATTCGATCTTGTGTACAGCCTTGCCTCTTGGGCAGCAAGCGTGTGCGAGCCGAAGCCCTCCATCAACCGAAGGCCTGAATTCCGGTCTGCGCGCGGCCAAGGATGAGGGCGTGAACGTCATGGGTCCCCTCGTAAGTATTGACCGTCTCAAGATTTTGCGAATGGCGCATCACATGATATTCAATTTGAATACCATTGCCGCCATGCATGTCCCGGGCTTGGCGGGCAATGTCGAGCGCTTTGCCGCAATTATTGCGCTTGATGAGCGATATCATTTCGGGCGCGAACTTGCCTTCGTCCATAAGGCGGCCAACGCGCAATGAAGCTTGTAAGCCCAGTGCAATTTCAGTTTGCATGTCAGCCAGCTTTTTTTGGAACAGTTGGGTTCCCGCCAAGGGCTTACTAAATTGTTTGCGATCGAGCCCATATTGCCGCGCTCTGAACCAGCAATCTTCGGCGGCTCCCATAACGCCCCAGGAAATGCCGAAGCGTGCGCGGTTCAAACAGCCGAATGGACCAGCTAAGCCTTCAACATTTGGCAGCAATGCATCTTCACTCACCTCAACATCCTCAAAAACGATTTCACCAGTGATTGAGGTGCGTAAGCTCAGCTTGCCGCCGATCTTGGGAGCGGTAAGACCCTTCATGCCCTTTTCAAGAATGAAGCCACGAATTTTGTTGTCGTGGGCCGCAGATTTTGCCCACACGATGAAGACATCAGCAATTGGTGCATTTGAAATCCAAGTCTTTGAGCCTTTAAGGAGGTAACCACCGTCAATCTTTTCGGCGCGGGTTTTCATGCCGCCAGGATCAGAGCCAGCATCAGGTTCAGTTAATCCGAAACAGCCGATCCATTCGCCTGAAGCAAGTTTGGGCAGATATTTCATGCGCTGTTCTTCTGAGCCATAGCCATAGATCGGATACATCACCAATGAAGACTGCACGCTCATCATTGAGCGATAGCCGGAATCAACGCGCTCGACTTCGCGGGCCACCAGACCATAGGCCACATAAGAAGCACCGGCACCGCCGTAAATTTCTGGAATAGTAATGCCGAGCAACCCGGAAGCCCCCATTTCACGAAAAATATCAGGATCTGTTATCTCATGCAGATAGGCTTCCTGAACGCGGGGCTGAAGTTTATCCGCAGCAAAGGCCGCAGCCGCGTCACGGATCATGCGCTCCTCATCACTGAGCTGGTCCTCCAGCAAGAACGGGTCTTCCCAAACAAAGGCAGCACCTTTGGCGGAATGTTTTGTTGGGGACGTTTCGTTATTCTTGGACATTGAATTTTCCTTTGACGGGATTAACAGTGAACGTTGATCATGTATTTAGCGTTTGATTTACAGTTAAAACAATCCTATTTAGCCCTTACTTCATGTATAAAATGCATAGGTAGACCATGCGCTCCCGCCGATTCCTCCCGTCGATCAGCCTTCTGGCCGCGTTTGAAGCAGTTTTGCGGACGGGCACCACTGCGGCTGCCGCCCGAGAACTTGATCTTACTCAAAGTACAATTAGTCGACTGATTCAGAGCCTCGAATTACAACTCGGCCGGACACTTTTTGAAAGACACAAGCAAAAGCTAATTCCGACTGAGGCTGCCCATACCTATGGGCGGGAGGTGATCCGCGCCCTTGATCTTATTCAGCGCGGCAGCATGGAGTTTGCGGCCAACCCAGGTGGCGGTGCATTGTCGCTGTCCATATTGCCAGCCTTCGGGACGAGGTGGCTGGCGCCTCGTCTGGGTAATTTTTTGGTGAAACACCCCGGCATCACCATCAATCTGGCAACAAGGCTCAAGCGATTTAATTTCGCCGCGGAGGGTTTTGATGCCGCCATCCATTTTGGAACCGACGACTGGCGCGAGGCCGGACACATGAAACTGTTTGATGAAAAGTTGACCGCCTGTATTTCACCAAGCCTTCAAACTCAACATTCGGTTCGTGATGTAGACGCTGTGAAGAGCCTGCCACTCTTGCAGTTAGAAACCAGACCGAATGCTTGGAGAGTTTGGTTTGCCGCGCAAGGTACAGAACCGCCCAAGATCAGCGGTATGATGTTCGATCAATTTGCAACCATGACCCAAGCAGCAATCGTTGGGCTTGGAGTGGCACTGCTGCCAGATTATCTTGCCGACGTTGAGATTGAGGAGGGTCGGCTTTTACCTCTGTTCAAAACAGCGGTACCCAGCGCCGGTTCTTATTGGTTGGTCTGGCCATTAACGCGCGGAAACTACCCGCCCTTAGAAGCATTCCGAAAATGGCTCGCGGCCGAGACCTCAATTGATGCGCCTAGCAAACATTAGATCCAATTTCAATTTTTTGAAAGAAGTTGAATGTGCAACGGAAACTTGCCTTTGGTCAGCAATGGTTCAATCCCGCAATCAAGGCGTCCAAGTCGCACCAATACATTCAGGTAATTGTAATCTGCATAGTAGAAAACAAGATTTCCCCCCGCTGCATAGTAACAAATATCTCCTGGGTCTCGTTTTTGACCATAGTCTTCAACCCTCATCTCCAGAGGCAACAACTTTGACCAGCTCTCGCGCAGCCGCGCTGTCGTCGAGCGCAGCTGTAAAGCGCTGTTTATTGAACTCGATCTGAATTTTCACTATTGTTGACCTCAGACTCCTCTGAACTAAACTTTCAATTTGCCTATCTCGGCATCTGCCCGCCTTTTAAACCTGTTGCTGACGTAAGTATTTTTACAGCGAAGCTATGTACGCCAGTTGCCTAATGGTAATTTCACGATTACAGCCTTGCGTGGGCAGCAGAGAAATTGGATGAGCAGCAATCAAATGTCTTGTGCCAACCACGCCCCGTGAGCCACATTCAGCTCCATTATCCGATGCGCCCGGATCACCTTGTTGCAAGGGCTTCGGTTAAACAGCTCTTGAGTGAGTGGGTGGAGCGGTTGCGCTCGTCCTTGCGAACTATGAGATGGAAAGTATCGAAATAGGCCAGTTGCTCCTCGAGCAGACTGGTCATTTTTCCTTGCTCCACGAAAGTCCGTGCAAAGTGCTCTGTCAGATAGCCAAGGTAGTGCCCGGAATTGATGAGAATAGCGATTGCTTCCATGTGTGAAGTCACGGCGCAGTGGTTAAACTGGTCGTCGCGACTTGGGGTCGAACTCTTCATGTAGGATCGGGCCACATAAGGATGGGATTTGATTTCATTCACCGATAGATTTTTTGCCCTTTGTCGGCATCAGCAGTTTTGGCAAGTCGCCGATTTGTCTGGATTGGGACAAGATCGATGCCGATGTGGCGGTGGTTGGTGCACCTTATGACTTCGGCCCACAGTGGCGCGCAGGCGTCCGCTTTGGTTCGCGCGCCAACCGCGACGCCTCCACATTTTTTGCCTTTGGTCATGCAGGTGCCTATGAACATGAAGATGATGTGACTTATCTGGATGGCGTTCGCATGGTCGATATCGGCGACGCTGATAGTGTGCATACGGACACTGTGCAGAATCACGCCAATATCGAATTTGCAGTTTGCAAAATCTTAACGGCAGGTGCGTTGCCAATCGTTATGGGTGGTGATCACTCAATTAACATTCCTTATGTGAATGCATTCAGCGATCAAGAACCGATCCACATTGTTCAGATCGACGCGCATTTTGATTTTGTTGATGAACGTCATGGCGTTCGCGTCGGCCACGGCAGTCCGTTGCGCCGTGCAGCGGAGAAATCCTATGTCACGGGGCTAACGCAGATTGGCATTCGCAACGTATCGTCCACTGCGCGCGAAGGTTATGAAGATGCACGTCGCATGGGATCGGATATTCTGTCCGTTCGGCAGTTCCGTAAGCTGGGAGTTGAGGCGGTGCTGCAACGCATTCCTGCAGGCAAGCGTTATTACGTCACCATCGATATCGATGGCTTTGATCCATCAATTGCACCTAGGACCGGAACCCCAAGCCATGGTGGATTTATCTACTATGAAGTGTTGGAGTTGCTTGCAGGCCTCGTCACGCGCGGGCCGGTGGTTGGCGTTGATTTCGTCGAAGTTGCTCCTGACTATGTTCATACCGGAACGACAGAAATTCTCGCGGCACAGCTGCTGCTCAATTTTATCGGTCGCATCATGCATCAACGAAAACAAAATCTCAAAGGAGGAATATGACATGTTGAAGAAACTGATTGGACTTGCCGCGATGGCTTCGGTGTTGGCTCTGGCCAGCGTTGCCGAAGCCAGGTTTCTGAAATTGGGTCACTCTACATCGGTAGGGTACGGCCCATTCTAAATCGCCCGTGACAAGGGATTTTTTAAGGAAGAGGGCGTCAATGTTGATCTCGTCATAATGGAAGATACGCTGATTAAAATGGGCGCGTTAAGGGCCGTGCAACTGGATCTTGTGGCCTCGACAGTCGATGAATTTCCAATCTACATGAAGCCCGGCATTCCCCTGCAGTATATGCTCGCCGTCGATAACTCCAAAGGCGGTGATGGCATTGACGCCAACAAAGATATCGCCCACATCAAAGGCTTGAAAGGCAAGAAAGTCGCTTTTAAACAAAGTTCAGTCTCCCAATTCTTTCTAAATGCCTTGCTGAAAGATGCAGGCATGACGCAAGCCGACATCGAGCCCGTGAACATGACGGCGACTGACGCAGGCGTCGCCTTTGCAGCCAAGCAGGTTGATGCCGCCGTAACTTGGGAGCGGCCTTGAGCCAAGGAGCAAAGGCGCCGCATGGCAAACTATTGCTTTCCAGCGCCGACAAACCGGGATTGATTACCGATGTAGTCGCGGCGACGGCAGACACTATTGCCGAAAAGAAAGATGACATCAAAGGATTCATGCGGGCATGGTACAAGGCGCTCGCCTTCATCAAAGCTAATCCCGATGAAGCCAACAAGATCAGGGCACAAGGTGTGGGTGGCTGGCTTAACGACCCTGCTGTGTTTGCCGACACGTTGAAAGGCATCGAATATCTCGACAAAGACAAGAATGCCGTATTCTTTGGGAAGCCGGAAGCGCCAGGCCAAATTAATAAGACATTGGGCACAGCACTCGAAGTTTTGAAAAGTGTTGACTGCATCCATGTCGATGTGAAGCCTGCCGATATGATCGACCATAACTTTATCGGCGGCTGAAGTTGGCGCGACACATGGGCAAAACACTTGATCGCGTCCTAACCTCACGCCGGGAGATTTCTCCGGCACTGGGAATGGGAGCCGGGACCCTTGTGGCTGGTGGCATCTTTTTTGGCTGGTGCTTCATCACCGATGGCGGTTAGGTGGACACCACATTTTGTCCACCTCCGCATCAGGTTGCGCTAGCCTTTTGGAAGTCACTGCTAGATTGTTCGCTGTTGCGCAATGCGTGGTCTGGTCTGGTTGTAATCAATCTCGGTTTCTTCTTGTCGTCGATCGTGATGCTGGCCGATGTCTCGGCGCAAATTCCCAACGAACTCTTCTATGCAGCCTACACGTTAGGCGCAAAGAATCGTCAGGTTGTGATGCGCGTGCTGCTGCCACCAACACTCCTTGGTGTCATTGACACTTTGCGCGTCACCATGGGCTGGCCTGGGACCTATCTCGTGGTAGCCGAACTTGTCGCTTCCAGTTCAGGTCTTGGCTATATGAGCATGCAGGCCATGCGCGGTCTTCATGCGGATCTGATTTTTGTCGCCATTTTCATAGCTCTGCCGTGGGCAAGGCAGGGCTAGCATCATGGGAACAGTCGCAGTCGAATCCGTTGATCTTCGCTTTGGCAAGCAAGGCGCTGGCGAAGTGGTTGCTTTGAATAGTTTGTCGATGGTTATCACGGACAACCAATTTGCGGTCAACGTGGGGCCTTCAGGCTGTGGTAAGTCGAGCTTGATTGATATGATAGCAGGTTTGCGCGATCCCAGTGGTGGGGTCTGCAAGATTGATGGTAAAATCATCGAGCGCCCCGACAAGGATTGCGGCATGGTGTTTCAGAATTATTCCGTATTTCCATGGCTTACGATGTTGCGCAATGTGGAGTTTGGTTTATCTCTGCAGAGCAGGCCGCAGAAGGAAACAACAAAACGCGCCCAGTCATTCTCATGGATGAGCCCTTTGGTGCGCTGGATAGCCAGACGCGCGTCGTCATGCAGCAAGTGCTGCTAGGGATTTGGGAGAAGGAACACAAAACAGTTTTGTTTGTCACCCACGACATTGATGAAGCACTGTATCTCGGGGAGAAAGTTTATGTAGTGTCGGCAACGCCTGGCCGCATCATCGACACTATCGCCGTGGGCTTTGCCCATCCGCGAAGTTACGAGCTTGCCACCGCGCCAGAATTTATTGAACTCAAACGTCGTATACAACACAGCTTGTACGCTGAGGTGCACAAGGTTCTGTCATCTGCGGCTTGATACCATTCAGGTAAAAAATAACATCTAGAACAGATCTTCGATTTGACTATGTAATCGTAGGCGGCAGTTCCGTCGGCAGTGTCATGGCTGCCCGCTTAAGCGAAGTTTAAGAGAGTCGCATTTTACTAATTGAGGCAGGTCCGCGTGACTGGAACCCGATGATCCACATGCCAACCGGTGAAATCTTCATGGTCGGTAGCTCGGTTGATTGGCAGTTTAAATCTGAGCCAGAAGCAAGCCTTGGGGTCTATCAAATGCCGCTGCCGCGTCGCCGGGTGCTGGGCGGGAGCTCGTCTATCAATGGTCAAGTTTACTGCCGTGGCCATCATCGTGATTATAACGAGTGGCGGCAACTCGGCAATGCTGGTTGGGATTGGGAAAGCGTGCTTCATTCTTCCGCAAAGCTGAGAATTGGAAGGGTGGTGCGAATGATTTACGCGGCGGCGATGGTCCTTTGCGTACCGCCTTCGGCCGCTATCATAGGGGTCTAATTGACGCCTTCATCGATGCGAGGAGACAGGCAGGTTACGGCTTCAATCCAGATTATAATGGTGCCGACCAAGAAGGTTTTGTTACGCACCGATTTCCGATGCGCTGTTCGGCGGCACGGGCCTATGTTTGGCCAGCGATGAAACGTAAAAATCTTATCGTGTGGACCAACGCGCGTACAGTGCGCATCTTGTTTGAGGGAAAGCGTGCGACGGGTGTTGAGGTTCAACGTGGCGGCAAACGGGTTACCGTGGTGGCAGGTCGTGAACTCATTCTTTCAGCAGGGACTTATCAATCACCGCAATTGTTGATGCTTTCCGGTGTTGGTGATCCGACAGAACTTGCGCAGCACGCTATCGACTGCAAACATGCTCTTCTGTGTGTCGGCATCAATTTGCAGGATCATGTTGGCTCATATGTGCAGCACCGTTGTCTGAAACCTGTGACTTATTACAACATGCGCAGTCCGCTGAAGTTTGCTGTGGCGGCCGCCCAATATATTTTGGGCGGACGTGGGCCTTTGTCAATTTTCCCGATCAATGCCATGGCATTCCTCAAAAGTGCCCAAGCGCTTGAGCGCCCAGACATCCAGTACTATCTCGTCTCCAATGCCATGAAGCCCGATGGTTCCAGCACTTATTTGCCGACTTATCACGGTTACAACATTCATTGGTGCGGTCTACGGCCAGAGTCGCGCGGCAGCGTCAGCCTGCTCTCGTCCAATCCGCTCCATGGGCCGCGTGTCAGCCATAATTATCTCACGACCAAAGCTGATCAGGCCTTGAACCAGTATGCATTCCGGCTGGCGCGCGAGTTGCATTCACAAAAGGCCTTCGACGAATTTCGCGGTGAAGAAGTGGATCCTAGTCCATCATGTACGGCAGATACCGATATCGACGGCTTCATGTCGAAGTTCATATCTTCGCACTATCACCCTGTCGGCACTTGCAAGATGGGCTTTGATAATCATTCTGTGGTGGACCACAAGCTTCGCGTTCATGGTATTGATGGCTTGCGTATCGTCGATGCGTCTATCATTCCGCGATTGGTGGGAGCAAACACCAATGCACCTACCATCATGATTGGGGAAAAAGCCGCTCAGATGATAGCTCTATCCACTTAACGAAGCCCGGTTATGGGTGGCAACAACACTGCAATGAAATCAATACCATAAAGAACCTTATGTGCGCGGCGTGCGCCGCAACTAATAGAGCTGGGCGTCAAAACTGACGCGGCAAGCCCAGTTTTCAAACCAAATTTACACGTCCCTCGCAACCTTCTTAGCTGCATTTTCAGTTCGACAATTCGGCTGTAAATTCTTGAAATCACGCGAGAGAGAAGAATATTCCTAGAGCTGCAAGATACAGTTTTGAAGCACTTTGGGTAGTGCCGCGCGGATCATCATCCAAAAATCGCAATGAGTTGAAAGTCCCTTGTGCCTGAGCAAGCGCATCTATTGATGCCTGTTCAGGGTTTTTTTGAGTGCTTCGACTTTCGATTGATCGGTTACTTTGGTTTGGGCTGCTGCAAAGCCTAGTTCCAATAATCTTGAATCACTATGTGCCACAAAACTCGAGCATGATGCGTGGACTTCCTGCAGTGACAGTTTTTCCAACAGGGTTGCAGCACTTGCAGCATCAATGCCTCCGCCGGGCATAATTATTATTCTTCCCGCGGCGTATGTCATGCAGTCGGCGAGTCTGGCAATGCCTGCACTTGCTTGTTTTGCGCTGCCAGAGGTTAGTATTCGTTCGAAGCCTAGATCAACTGCCACGTCAATCGCTGCGCGATACTCAGGGGCAAGATCAAATGCGCGGTGTAAGGTTGAGCCCAGTCCCTTGGCGTGAACGACCAGCTGGCGGAGCTGGGACGAATTGAGCGTTCCATCGGAATGACTTGCTCCAAACACGATGCCGGCAAGGCCGCAGTTGCGAACTTGATCAATATCCGCGCACATAATTTCAATCTCGCCTGCGTTATAAACGAAGTCACCCGCGCGCGGTCGGATCATCGCGTAAATGGGGACTGGTGCAAGTGCTGCAAGCTTCATAAGACCAGTTGATGGCGTTAGTCCGCCCAGTGCTAGAGCGGAGCACAATTCGATCCTGTCGGCCCCGCCTGCAACGGCTGCTGCCAAGCCCACGACGTCATCAATGCAAACCTCCAACAGAATCTTAGACATTCTTGAACTCCTGAAACCCCACGATGGCCGCCCCGACAAGTCCTGGCTCATGTTGACTATTTGCTTTGACCAAAATTGATGCTGTCGTTCTGCGAAGAATTTTTCGCCTCACACTTTGATCAAGTTGGTCGATGAGCTCCAGCACATCACTGAGGCCGCCGCCAACTGGGACAATGCTTGCCCCCGTAATATTAATGGCAAAAGCCAGAGGCGGACTAACCAACTCAACATAGACCGCCAATGTATTCAGCGCGGCTGCATTACCGTCCCGCCATGCATTGACGATCTCTCGGCTGGAGCAGGTTTCGGTGCTGAGAAAATGATGAAGTGCTTCAAGACCACGGGCTCCACCAACAGTGTTAACACATCCGCTTTGTCCGCAGCGGCAATCAAAGTGTGGAATGTGGTAAGGCGGAGCGCTAATCTTCGTCGCCAGTATCGACCCATGACCCCACTCACCAATGGAGCCGCCGCTACCGCTTACGATTTGGCCATCTATAACGCAGGCTCCGCCCACTCCGCTCCCAAGAATAATTCCAAACACGTTACGATGGCCACGGCCGACGCCCACAGTGGCTTCGACCAATGCAAAACAATCCGCATCATTGGAAATGTGAACCGAAAGCCCTGTTGCTGTGGCCAAATCGGCGGCGAGGGGTCTTCCATCGACGCAAGCGATATTAGCGCATTTCAAAATTCCAGTATCAGGATCAATGACTCCGGTGATCGCTATTGAAATTGCTTTGGCGTCGCCCACGCAGGACGCGATGATATTGATAAAAGCATCATAGTCATGCAAAGGCGTTTTGAGTGGTGGCGACACTTTTATGTTTTCCGGCGATGATGCAATCGCGGGCTTTATCGTTGTGCCACCAATATCAAAGCACATTAACATGATGCACTCATTCCACACGCTGCGAAGAAAAAGCCACGGGGTGCCAGTCGAACTCGCGATCAAAAGGAAATGTAGGAGTTGCTTTTCTGAGGCGTGGCAGGCGCGCAACTTCTTGATCAACGGCACCTGCCGAAAGGGCCATCATTGCAGGGTTGGCGAGTGGTGCGAGTTCCGGTGAAAGATAGCCCGACTTGACGACGATGATTTTGGCGGCATGAACATCAAGACCCAAGCGCGTAAAATCAATGATGTTATGAAACGGCCGACGGGTCGTTGTGATCACAAGTTTCACACCTTCAATTTCAATGACCGCTTCACGTTTTGCATACGTATTACAGCTATGAAGATGAATGACTTTGCCGGTTATTTGAATGGCAGCGCTGCTACCATCCAACGTGCCGCCTATGAAACATGAGAGAATGCTGCCAACACCCGCAGCATAGGCATGTTGTGTTGCTGGCGCATCAGCAATGCCTGCAAAAATCACATTCCGCGCCCCTGCACGGAGCAAAGCAGCCAGCATATCGGCGCGGTCGCCCACACCGCCGCCTGTGGGGTTATCCCCGGATTCAGCGATGATGAAAGGTGCTGTGCTATTTTGCATTGCTTTGGCGATGCATTGATTGATACTGCCGACGGGCATTCCAAAAGCAAACTCATGGCGGCAATTCCAGTAATCCCGCGCCAGTGTTAGTGCAACATTTTTCATTGCTGTTATGTTGGTTCCAGTTAAAACTGCTGCCGCAGTGGCGCGGGGTTCGTCGGCCCAGACATAGCCCACTTGCAACGATGCGTCCCAAATTCCTTGCCCCTTCTCAACGTGAGGCAATTTTGCATAGAGACTTTTTGCAGGCTCATCGACAGTGCTGGTTTTTTCTCCGGGTAACACAACCGGAATGGGAACCCACAGCACGCTTGGCTTGGTGTTTTCTTGAATGGCACGAACCAGCATGGCCACTGAGCGGCGCATGGTTTCTTCCACATCAATATGGGGGGCCGTGCGATAGGTTGAAAATATATCAATGCTGTCGATGATACGCTGGCTGATATTGCCGTGCAGATCATAGCTGACCGCGATCAGACAGTCATAGCCAACTATATCGCGCACGGCTGAGATGAAATCGCCCTCTGCATCTTCCATGCCCAACACGAACATTGCGCCAGGCATGGCGAGATAGACGCCATCCAATGGCAGGAGATTTTTGAAGCCGTCTAAAAGTTCCCGCTTGAATTCAGAGTAGGTTTGCGCGGCAATGGGGCCACCCGCAATAGCGCGCGCATGCATCACCGGCAGAAACTGCGCGTTATAGTCATTCAAAAAATTGAAATAAGGATGTTGCGAAAGTTCTGGCCCGCGCAGCACACGAAAATCAATCGCGGTAGCCAGCACTTTGTTGTAGGTGCTGCATTCCATATGCAATCCGCCAACTGCGATGCGCATTATCTTTCCCGACACCCGAAAACCAGCGGCATCAAATCAACGCAGCCGATAAAACGTTCATAGGATTTTGCAGACTTTTGTGTCCATGCGGTTTCAGCGATTGCTGAAAGGCGCGGAAATACCAAGCGATCAAAAATGGCGCGATCAGTCATGGATTCCGACCAGATGCAGGCTTGAACACCCATGAAATGTTTGAGTTGCTGCGCCGTCCAGCTTCCGGTGGGATCAAAATTATAGGTGCTTTGTGGCGACGAATAACCAGCCCACCACCCGCCCGGTTCGGACCATTCTTGGCCTTGCGCCATGTCGAGATAGTAATGCTGGCCGGGACTTACGACAATATTATATCCTTCGCCCGCCAATTGACCGCTGGCGGCCACATCCCGCCAACCCACAAGAAAGCTTTTTTCTTTATCGATCACGTGGCCATGCGAAGCCTCTTCCCAACCCGCAGTTATGCAACCGCGCGAGGCCAGAAAACTTTGGATGTGGCGCAGAAATTCTGCTTGCAGAATGGCCGTGCCGGTGCCTTCAATGCGGTCTGCTCCATGCAGGTTGCTGGTAATACCATTTAACTTGGCATGGGCGTTTGCCAGTTCTTCACTTGCCAAATCTCGCAGCTTAGCTAACGCAAGCGGCGAGCCGGACCAAGCGGCGAGCGGAACTTCGTCAGCACCAATATGAATAATCTTGGCGGGGAAAAGCTCTATCAATTCTTCAAAAATGGTTTCCAAGAACGTGTAAGTTTCGGCAAGTGCCGGGTTCAAGCAATTGTTGGAAAATACTTGGATCGAAGAATATGAACCCATTTCATCAGGATCGCGCAGGTGCGGCAACGCTTGCAGCACGCAATAGCAATGGCCGGGAATATCGATTTCAGGGATTACCGTAATGCCATAGCTGGTGGCCAGTGCGACTAACTCACGGATTGCTGATTTGGTGTAATAGCCACCAAATTTGGCGGGGCCGGAACCGAGCAACGGCGGAATGGGCAGCCCATGACCACGCCAAGCGGCAATAGTTGTTAACTGCGGATAGGCGTCAATCTCAACACGCCACGCCTCATCGTCTGAAAGGTGCCAATGAAAATGGTTCATCTTGTTCCATGCCAGCACATTGAGGAATTGGCCAACTTCAGCGGATGTATAAAACTGCCGCGCCACGTCTAGGTGGCTGCCGCGATATTTCATCGCTGGACTGTCAAGGATTTCGCCGACTGCCGGAAAGAAAAATTGGGTCGGATACTGTTTGGCGCCGCGCAGCAATTGGCCCAGTGTGATCATGCCATACAGAAAGCCGGAGGATGTTGCTGCTGAAAGCGAAATTCCGTCTACACTGAAAGTTATCTTGTAGGCTTCGCCGGGGAGTTCCAGATCAAGTGTGCAATTTACATTAGCGCCACCTTCTGCGGCGCTTCGGTTGATCTCTTCTGCTGGATATAAACGAGCACATAGTTTTGCAAATGCTGCTTGGGCCGATTTTGAAAATTTAACTTTCGTAATAAAATTCAAGCCTTGCGGCACTTGCGCAAAAGTTGAAACCTCAATCTGATTAGGCCACGGGATAATAGACACTGGTGTTTTTTCATCAGGCGAAATGGGATAATATTTCGCACCGCGCAAGTGAGGCCCATTGTTGCCAATCAAATAGGTGCTTGCAACGGCTAAAGATTGAATGTGGCCATCGCCAAAGGCAAGGTAAGCGCCCGTTGTGCCCTCGCTCCAGTGCTGAAAACGGTTTCGAATGCCGTGAAACTTGATCACCCAAGACGCGTTCGCTTTTACCTCTGTCCCCTGTGGCGGTTTTAATTCGAGATGGTTCGATAAGCGTGATATAATTTCAGCGCCTTCAATGCGGGCTTTTGAGTCCACGCGCCCCGGCCCGCTAATGCACAAAGAAAAATCGGCCAGTGGCTGTTCGCTGCGATTGGTGAACGTGATTGTATAGATTGACGGAGCGAGTTCAGTGGCGGAGGTCCAGTGCGATGCGAGTGTGAAACGTGAACCGGCGGCTGGGCTACAAATTTGTGCGGGCAATTGTGTTTCCTTGGGCGTCAAACAGGTGGCAATCAGTCGGGTCTACACCGATAGATGCAGAGACGTTTTCTGTGATTTTAGGATTGCCTTCAATCAGCGTCACGAAGTTTTTGCCGGATGAAAGTGGGCTATAGGCAATGGTGTGAATGCCTAGGCGCTCAACGATCATCGGCTTGAGTTTAAAGTTGAATCCCGATTTGGTTAGCCTCTGGTTTTCCGGCCTGATGCCCATTATTAAGTTCTTCCCGATGAGTTCGGCAGTCCCTTTGCGGGGCAGCGTGATTTTACCGAAGTCTTCAAGCTCAAGCGTAATTCCGCTTGCCTTCGCGGCAAGACAAGTGCCGTTGATGAAATTCATTTTCGGGCTACCGATGAAACTGGCGACAAATCTATTGGTGGGGTGATTGTAGAGATCAAGAGGGGAACCCACCTGTTCGATCACCCCCCCATTCAGCACCACAATCTTATCCGCCATGGTCATGGCTTCTACTTGGTCGTGGGTCACATAAATCATTGTGGAGCCAAGTGATTTATGGAGACGTAACAGTTCGATGCGCATATCAGAACGCAAGGCTGCATCGAGATTTGAAAGCGGTTCATCGAACAGGAAAATCTCAGGCTGACGCACAATAGCACGGCCAATTGCAACGCGCTGGCGCTGGCCTCCAGAAAGTGTGCCGGGCTTTTGTTGCAGGCGTTGGTCAAGTTGCAGCACTTTTGCAGCAGCACCGACCCGCTTTTCAGTTTCGGCTTGAGACAAGCCTTCAACCCGGAGTGGGAAGGCAATGTTCTCGAACACCGTCATATGCGGATAAAGTGCATAGGATTGGAACACCATGGCAATGCCGCGCTTGACAGGCGGCACGTCTTTCACCGCCTTGCCGCCGATGATGATTTCACCCGCCGTTACATCTTCAAGCCCCGCAATCATGCGCAGAAGCGTTGACTTGCCGCAGCCCGATGGGCCGACAAAAACCACAAACTCGCCTTTCTTGACGTCAAGATTGATACCACGAATGATTTCGGTGTGACCGAAAGATTTGCACAGATCTGTTAGAACGAGTTGGCTCATAGGTCTGATCGTCTCCGTCTACATAGGAAAAAGCCGCCGCATGTTTTATTACGCGGCGGCCCGTGTGTTACTTATATTGTTCGAGATCGACAGCAGCCTTTTTCAAGGCGGCAGCAGGCTCAGCTTTACCTGTCACAACAGACTGCACCAATTCGATCATGGTGTTCTGGAGGCCTTTATAGTCGACGAACAATGGCTCTGGACCGCCGAAGGAAATGCCATCAATGAATGGCTTCCAGTTGGCATCACCGGCAACAAGTGCGTCAACGGCTGGGCCTGGGCGCAATGGTGTGAGGCCTTCAACAGCTTCATACTTCGGTTGGTTTTCTGGGCTGGCGAGGAACTTGGCAAGACTGATCGCTTGCTCTTCAACGCCCGTGCCTTTGAACACAGCCAAGCTGTCGGTGATCAACAATGTGCCTGGGCCTTTGGCGCTTGGGCCAAGGGGCAGTGGTGCTACACCCCACTTGAACTTGGCATCCTTGAGCAGACCCTTAGCACCAACCGATGCCTGAATCATACCGAGCTTGCCATCCAAGAATATAGCGCGCACTTCATTTTGCTCATAGGATGTTGGGCCTTCTTCAGCATAGGCCGTGATGTCCTTCAGCGCTGTGAGGGCAGCAAGGTTTTCTGGGCTGTCCAAGGTGATCTTGTTATTTGCATCAATCACCGAACCACTGTTGGTGTAAATCCAATGCAACAACTGATGCATGGTGTTGTCGAATGTTTTTGCCACAACGCCAAAACCGGCTTTGCCAGTTTTTTCCTTAATGGCTTTAGCGTCGGCAATTTCTTCAGCCCATGTTGCCGGTGCTTTCTCAGGGTCAAGACCTGCCGCAGTGAACAAGTCTTTGTTCCAATAAAGAGCCTTTGTGGAGAAGGCCACTGGAACGCCCCACTGCTTGCCGTCCGATGTTACGGTTTCAGCAACGAAGTTGAAATAGGCTTTCTTTTCGTCATCGGTCATAGGAATTGGAACGATGAGATCATTCTTAGAAAATTGCTTCAAGGTGCGCGAACCAACATAAGCGAGGCCAACGGGTGTGCCGGCTACTGCCAATGTTGTTACCTTGTCTTGGCATTGATCCCAGCCCACAGCTTCACCAGCAATTTTGAAACCAGGATTTGCTGCCTCCCATTTTGCGATAAGATCAGTGTGAACGGCAGACATTTTGTCGCCGCACTCAACAAAACTGATTGACTTGTCTGCAGCTTGCGCAATGGCTGGCAAGAACGCCATGACCAATGCCACCGTGCCCAATAATTTATGCGCTAGTTTCATACTTCCTTCTCCCTGTTTATTCGCACCGGTATTGGCACGATTACTATTGCTTCACAGCGCCTGCGGTGAGACCCGCCACAAGATAGCGTTGCAAAAAAATGATGATGACGAGGGCTGGCAAAATGCCCACGAAGCTTGCTGCCATCAATTCATTCCAAGCCACTTCCTGCCGTCCGAAATAGGCAAACAGGCCGACTGGCAGCGTCATGTATTCAGTTTTGGAGTTGAACGTCAGAGCGTAAATAAATTGTTGTGCGTATGCGCCAATGAATGTTGCAATTGCTGCAACGACGATGCCTGGCATAGCCAACGGAAGCACGATGCGGCGCAGAATGTAGATGCGGCTTGCCCCATCAACCCATGCTGCCTCTTCAAGCTCACGTGGGATACGCAATAGATAAGCGCGCAATAACCAGATTGCATTTGGAATAAGAAAAGCAATGCCCGGAACAATCATTGCGAAATATGTATTGAGAACCCCGAGGCTGCGCATCAAGCGGAAGAGGGGAATGAGCAAAACTGCGCCGGAGAACATGTTGACAGCAAGGAATGCTCCGAGCAACGCACCACTCAATGGAAATTCAAATCTGGCAAAGGCATAGGCCGCTGGAATGACAACAAGCAAAACACCGATAGTGACAATTGCTGCAATCAACAGGCTGTTGAAAATGTAGCGGCCGATCATGGGAACGCTGGTCCACATTGTGAAGTAGGCGTTGAACGAACCATTCTTAGGCCAGAAACTATAAGGTGACGAAAAAAGCAGTGATAAAGGCTTCAGGGAAACTAGGAATCCCTCAATGAAGGGTGCCATGAGGAAAAACATGACTAAAAATATGCCGACGTAGATTCCAATGATTTCATACCATTTATAGCGATCAATCATGGCGATGGGTGCACGTTTCAATTTCATGTGCGCTCGCCTTCCGCCGTTATTTTGCTGACAATTTTAAAATAGAGTAGCGAAAATATTGAAAGGAAAATGCAGATCACCACGGCGCGTGCTGCGCCTTCGCCGTATTTATAAGAGCCGATGGCAGTTTTATAGGTGTCGATGATCATTGTTGTGGTTTCGCCGCTCGGGCCACCGCGGGTTAAGATCCAGATGATGTCAAAGGAATTGAATGTAAAAATCAACGACAACATCGACATGGTAATTATGGTTGGAACTATCATTGGCAAAGTAATGCGACGAAAGCGGTGAAAACGCCCCGCACCATCAGCCCAAGCTGCTTCATAGAGATCTTTGGGAATGGATTGCATGGCGGCTAGAAAATAAAGTGTGACGATCGGAACACCGATCCACACATCTGTTACAATGGTTGCCCAGAATGCGCTTGTGCCATAGGCGAGGAAGGCAACGGGCCCGCTGGTGATCCCGAAGTTTTGCAACAGACCAGAAATCATTCCGAACTGACCATTATACATCCAGCCCCACATGAAAATGCCAATCGCCATAGGCACTACCCATGGCGGCATGAGCAAGATGCGAAATAGCGCTTGTCCGGGCACAGCGGCATTCAGAAGCACGGCGGCAAAAATGCCGATAATCATTTTGAAGCTGACAGAAAAAAACGTCCAGACAAAAGTTCGCCAAATTACCGAGGTTAGGTCCTTGGCAAGAATCTTTTGATAATTGGCGAGCCCAACCCATTCTGTTGTCGGTTTGAGTGCGGCATCGGTGAAGGATAGTTTCACAGTTTCGAGAAGCGGATAGAGCACGATAATCGAGACATAAATTAGTGCAGGCAAAAGCAGCAGCAATGCGAATATCTGTGCGCTTCGGGAACTGGTCATGGCGCCGACGCTTTTTTGGAATTTTTGCGATTGAGTGCTGCATCAAATTGTGTCCAAATCGATGTCATATCAATCAGGCTGCGTGTCTTGCGTGCTTCATCCAAAGTGATCGCGAGCAGACCAGCTTCGAGTGCATCAACCACTGAAACCGGCAGCGCAGCGCCTTGCAGCATGTGCTTGGAAATGTCGCGCGCCATCTGTTCATCAGCGCCATAATGCTCAGATAGTTCGGAGACGGCATATGTTGTATCGATCAAGCTTTCTGATGTACGAGCGTCATGGACTTTAAAAAAGTTTCGAACGAAATCGCCTTCCGCCATGCCTTTGGCACCCACAACACAGAAACGGCGAAACTGATCAGGCACGTTCAGGTTTGTGTGAAACGCGAGTGAAGCGCCATTGGCGTATTCCACGATCGCCGTTTGGAAATCGATAATGTCGCCATCTCCATCAAAAACCTTATCGCTGCCCTCCCAACCACTGGGCTTGCGGTGGTAAACATTCAAGTCATTGATACCTGCATCTGTGGGCATATTCTTCGGTGTGAAAGATTTGCGCCCTCCAAAACTTGCCACATGAACGGGCCTGCAGCCCATAACGCCGTTATAGAGGTCAAGATCGTGGCAACATTTTTCAAGCATGAAACTGCCCGAGTATTTTGAGTAACGACGCCAGTCTCGCATAAAGAATGCGCCATGGTAAGGGGCGATATGTTCGGACGCTTCAATGGAAACCACGTCGCCCAACACACCATCTGCTTGGGCTTTCCGAAGATCGACATAAAGCGGTGCATAGCGTAGCACGAGGCCCACCATAATTTGGTCGGAACCATGTTCGGCTATGAGTTCGGCAATTGCCAAGGTTTCTTCGACAGTGGTGACCACCGGCTTTTCTGTGAATATTTTGAGACCATGGTTGAGGCCGATACGAATGTGATCGAGATGCAAATGATTGGGCGACCCCACCATAAGAAGATCAAGCTTTTGGTTTTTAATGAGAGCTTCGAGAGTGTCGTAAGATTTTCCAACACCAATGCCATGTTGCTCGGCATAAGGCAGCCCCGCTGGTGCCGGATCGACATAGCCGACAATTTCAAAATCTGGCACGGTGACAGAAAATACTCTTGCGAGATATCCCAGCCGAAAGCCCAGACCAACAATCCCAACCCTCATACGCTTCTCTCCGCCCGGCGCTGTATTCAGCAGCCAAATATGGGAACACGTCTTGCCTGTAAACTTCCTACATTTAAGAGTTGGAAAGTTTAAATGTCAACATTAAAATGTGGAAATCAATCTAGAAAGCTCAATACCAATTGCAGATTTATTGATGCCAATTTACATAAAATAGCTGATTTTGTTATCTGTATTGTTTCGCCTATTGCTGAACACCAATATTTTAAATTGGTAATTAGGCTGACTACCCGCAGGGAACGGTATTTTGCCACCACCGAACAAAATTCTGAATAAATTACATTTTTGAGGGAGTCGATCGGATCATTTGTAATGCATATAACCGACAAAACCTGCGATTTTCCATGTTGCATCGACTTTCTTACAAAAGTAAAGCGTTTGCCAATTCAAAATGTCCACACCACCATTTGCCAACTTGATGGTGCCGTCGAATTTCTTATGCGCAATTGCAGCACTGCCTATGATGTCAATTTGCGTGAGGTTCGTCGCGCGGTGAATTCCTTCCTCGAGCGGTTCGGCAAATTCTATTTGGTGAGTCTCAGCGGCTTGCTTCAGCCATTCCACGCGGTACTCTTCGAGACTCGGAAATGCCAAAGTCCAGTTATCAGGATTTGCGGATTTGTGCGCATGGGTTCCTAAAAAACCCACGTCAACAAAATCACCGGCGACGATGCTCCAATCTGCAGCCACGAATGCGGCGATATCGCGGGCGACGAGCATGGTCCAAATTTCTGCGCGATCTTTGTCTTTCGGAAAGGGATTTATGGAAAGTGGCATGCCGACTGTCTCCAAAGTTACACAGATTTTGTATCGTTCAATCGCCCAACGGAAGATTGGGGTCTCTGACCTTTAAAATATTCAGGCTTTGTTTAATGCGTCGCAAGTTTTCCAGAACTTTTGGACCACGATTTTCAGCAACTGACATGGCCAGCATGTCCAAAATCGCCAATAGGGCAAAGCGTGATGATGTTGGTTTAAACAAATTGCCATCTTCGATTGGTTGGTAGGCAATGAGAACTTCCGCAGCTTTTGCGAGGGGTGATCGCGGTGCAGTTATGGCTACGGTGCTGGCTCCGTATTGCCGCGCCAGTTGAACGGCATCGACAACGGATTGCGCGTGGCCTGATGTCGAAAATGCAATCACTGTTGTTTCACGGGCGGTGACCGCAGCGAACATGAGCTGTAATTGCCCATCAACTTGAGATGTGGCCGCGAGTCCCAAACGGTACAATCGGTTTTGCAACTCAGTTGCCAGCATTGATGATGTACCGCCAGACCCAATGCATAGAACTCGCTCGCTCTTGCCAATCAATTCAGCAACATCGGCAATCACCGCCATGTCGAGTGTGGCAGCCATGCGGGTGATTGCGTTGACAGCACGATCGACCACAATTTCAACCACCCGCTGTTCGCGTGAGTCACGTGATGCAGGCGTTGGTTTAAGATATTGACCGCCAACCGCCATCGCCTGCGCCAACCAAAACTTAAAGTCGCGCACACCTTCACAGCCGAGGTTACGGCAAAACCGCGTCACTGTGGGTTCGCTCACATTAATGCGGGAGGCAATTTCGGAAATCGAAGCCTTCGACGCAAAATCAAGTTCAGACAGGACCATGGCTGCAAGTAATTTGTCAGACTTGGAGCCTTCAGCCTCCAAGTTTTGAAGTCGCATAATAATATCAATGATGTTGCGCGGCTCCGCCACAATCAACCCCCCAAAATATCATCGATGAATGGTTTGTTACCTGCAGTCAAACCTGCATCGACGGCAAGTGACACACCTGTAATGCCAGAGGCGCGGTCGGATGCGAGAAACATCACGGCTTCTGCCACTTCAGTATTTTCAACAATGCGGCCCAACGGATAGATCCGCGCGAGTTTGCCGGGAATGGTGGCATCGCGCGCAATGCGGTGGTCCCATGCTGGTGTTCGAATAGAACCGGGGCACACGACATTGGCCCTAATACCATGCTTGCCATATTCGACTGCAATGCTACGTGCGAAAGCTTCAATGCCTGACTTTGCGGCGGCATAGGCGGGGTTGCCATAATGTGAAATGGCGTTGACCGAGGAGATAAACACAATTGTGCCGCTACCCCGTTTGGCCATGGCGTTTACGATAACCATGGTAAAATTCATCACACCCGTAAGATTAATACCGATCTCAGTTTCAATTTTCTGTTGGGTGAGAGATGACAGGGTTTCCGCTCTCGTCCATCCAGCATTGTTGATTAGAATATCTGGTACGTTGCCCGCATCGACCCACGATTGAGCCATTGCAACTGTTTGCTGTTGATCTAAAAGATTAAAAATTTTCTTGTCAGCAACGTTCAAATTATTCATTGCATCCAAGGTTTGATCGCAGGCCGTGATTATCGCGCCATTGGCGGCCAACACGGTAACGATGGCACTGCCAAGGCCGCCTCCGGCTCCCGTAACCAGTACGGTCTTTCCCGCGAAATCACCTTTGGTCATGGACTGAGAACTCCGAAGCAGAGGAAGAGAGGAACCTCATTTATCTCGTCGTTAAGTTAAAAAATGTAAACTAACAACATAAATTGGCGCTTGAATTGCTAGAATTTGATCATTATGTAATAAATTCACTTTTATTACTTGGTCGTTGAAGCGTAGAATGAATTCCGATTGCAAACAAGGCTGAGCATTTTTATGAGAATTTTCACAGCGTCGCTGGCAACGGAAACTAACACATTTTCTCCCATACCAACAGATCGCGCCTCGTTTGAGCAGGCCTTCTATGCACCGCCCGGCCAGCACCCGGATACACCAACCCTTTGCTCGTCGCCCATCGTCGCTTTGCGCAAGGTGACCGCCAGAGAAAACCTTACTGTCATCGAAGGCACCGCCGCATGGGCTGAACCAGGTGGGCTGGTTCAAAGACAAACCTATGAAAATCTTCGTGATGAAATTCTCCAACAGTTAGCTGAAGCCTTGCCTGTCGATGGTGTCATTCTCGGCTTGCATGGTGCCATGGTTGCGCAAGGCTACGATGATTGCGAAGGTGATCTGCTGATGCGCATCAGGAATATGGTGGGGCCTGAGGCACTGATCGCATGTGAGCTTGATCCTCACAGCCACCTCACGGAACGGCGCGTTAAAGCCTCAAACATTCTTGCGGCCTTCCTTGAATTTCCGCATACGGATTTTTACGAACGTGGCGAGCATGTTGTGGTGCTGGCTTTGGCTGCCCTCAAGGGTGAAATACATCCGGTGATTTCGACTTTTGATTGTCGCATGATAGCCGTGTTGCCCACCAGTCGCGAGCCTATGCGGTCGTTCGTTGATCGTATCAAGCTGTTACAGGGCGTTGACGACATACTTTCTATTTCCGTCATCCACGGTTTTATGGCGGCAGATGTGCCAGACATGGGAACGCGCATGTTGGTGGTTTCCAACAATGCGAAAGTGAAGGGCGATATTCTGGCTGAGAAGCTTGGCCGCGAACTTTTTGCTATGCGTGAAAAAACTATCATGGATCTCGTTGGAGTGGGCGAGGGCATTGATCAAGCGCTCGCAGCCCGGGTTACTGATGCAGCCCGACCAGCGGTGATTGCTGACACTTGGGACAATCCCGGCGGCGGCGTGGCTGGGGATGGCACGGTTATCCTCAGTGAACTGATTAGGCGCAAGATTGACAGAGTTGGTGTAGCGACTATTTGGGACCCGATGGCGGTGACGTTTTGCCTTGCAGCGGGCGAAGGTGCTGAACTTCAATTACGCTTTGGCGGCAAAGCGGGACCGCAAGCCGGTGAACCGATTGATGCTTTGGTTCGCGTAAAAAGACTAACCGAAGAAGGCTGGCAAAGCTTCGGTAAAAGCCGCGTGACTCTCGGAAAAACTGCAGTGGTGCGCATTGTGGGTACGGAAATTGACATAATTCTTAACACCAATCGCACTCAAGCTTTTGAGCCCGATATTTTTTCAAATCTTGTAATTGATCCTCTGCAAAAAGATATTTTGCTGGTGAAATCTACCAATCATTTTTATGCAGGGTTTGAGCCTATTGCATCGCGGATCATTTATGTATCTGCGCCCACATCCTATCCATCTGATCCTGCGAAAACCAGTTATACAAAACTCAAACGCGCCATCTGGCCGCGCGTTTCCGATCCATTCGCGGTTCCGCAAAATTGAAAAATCTTGGAAGGGAAATCTCTGATCAGACTTTGATCAGATTGGTTTTTGCGTTGTAGCCTATTTTCTTTGAAAGATGGTTGCAGCAGCTGACACTTCCACTCTCCTCAGCCTCATTCTTGCGAAGTTGGTTTGGCGTTAAGCGCCTGCCTTAAATTTCCTTGAGCTTCAATCAATTTGCGGCGGGCCCCTTCTATCGTTGCGACACCTGAACATAGCAACACCGCAAGTTTTACATCGCCCTTAGTTTTCTCTAGCGCTGCCCCAGAGGTTGCGTCATCGACACCTGTGATAGTGCTCACAATGCCCTGCGCGCGTTTTTTGAGTTTCAGATTGCCGGTCTGAAAATTGACCATCATACCGTCATACACAGCGCCCAGTTTAATGTGCGCGAGCGTGGAGATGAGGTTGAGCGCTGCCTTCTGCGCCGTGCCAGCACCCATGCGGGTTGAGCCTGAAATGACTTCAGCGCCCGAACTCAGCAGAATTTCAACATCGGCAGCTGCAGCCAAAAGCGAATTGGAATTGTTTACAATGGCAATTACCGTAGCGCCGTTTTGTTTGGCCTGTTTAGCTGCCGCAATTGTATAGGGTGTTGCTCCTGAAGCTGCGATAGCGATTAATGTATCACTGGGTTTTAGGACTAAAGCAGCTTTAGTGCCTTCAGCTGCGTTGTCTTCAGCATCTGCACGTGTTTCAAATATCGCAGCAACACCGCCAGCAATCAGATATCCAATTTTATCTTCGGCAATGCCAAATGTTGCAGGCAATTCTGAGCCATCTTGCACGCCGATGCGGATTGAAGATCCGGCACCAGCGTAAAAAAGCCGCCCACTGTTTCTGAGATTTTTTGCCAGTAGTTCGGCTGCATTTGCGATTTGAGGAACTGCATTTCGAACTGCAGCAATGGCGCGTTCCTGACCTTCAACCAAAGCCGACAAAATTTCGGCATCTGGCCAAGTGTCGATGTTCTTATATGTGTTGGATTTATCTTCTGTGCTGCCCATATCGTATCAATACCAAACAGCTACCACTTGTCTAGAATTAATTTTTGCCTATAACTTTATGAACAAATTCGCCAATATTGCAACTTATCTGCTAAAGTTCTTTCAATTTGGTATTAAGTTGGTATTAAAACAGAATGGCAATTGGAAAAGAATATTTCCTAGGGATTGATGGTGGGGGCAGCCGTTGTCGCGCTCGAATTCGTAATTTGGACGGCACGTTATTGGGCGAAGCTGTGGGTGGCTCATCCAATATCTATCTCAGTTTTGATGGTGCATTGGCAAATATTGTAACGACGTCAGAGGCGGCGGCGACCAAAGCAGGCTTGAAGACGCTTGAGCTTCATGCTGGCTTGGGTCTCGCTGGTATTGTGACCTCCAAAGGAGCCGAAAACATTGTAGCTGCAAACCTGCCTTTCGCTTCGGTCGTGGCGGATAATGATGCCTTTGTTGCTTGCGTTGGAGCCTTCGCAGGCAGCGATGGCGGCATTGTTATTGCCGGAACTGGGTCCATCGGATTTGCTATGATTAACGGTGTGCGTCACATGGTGGGTGGTTGGGGTTTTGCACTTGGTGATCATGGATCAGGCGCGTGGATTGGCCATCATGCGGTGCGGCGTGCCGCGCTTGCCATTGATGGTTTGCTACAACCCACGCCGTTGATTGAAGAAGTACTTTCTCGTGTCGGCCACACGCGGTTTGATTTATCGCGCTGGTCCGAAAAGGCCAACCCCAAAGATTATGCCCAAATGGCTCCGCTGGTTTTTGAATGTGCCACCAAGGGCGATGTACATGGCATGAAGATTGTAATTGAAGGTGCAGCCGCTATTTCCAATCTGGGTCGTGCGCTATTGGCGCGAGGTGCGCGAAATATTTGTCTATTGGGTGGGTTGTCGAAAGTCTATCCTCCCTATCTGGATGCTGACGTTAAAAAATCTCTGGCCGAACCCATCTACGATGCCATGGATGGGGCAATTATGATGGCGCGCAAGGCCAATGGTGCGACGGAGAGTTGGGCATGAACCAAGCTGAAAAAATTTTTGCACCGAGCCGGTTTGAACCTGGCAGTAGGGCGCCACTTTATGCGCGGGTAAAAAAACTTGTGCGTGATGCCGTCGATTCGGGTGATCTGCAAGTCGGAGATGCCATTCCCAGTGAGCGCGATGTGGCCGTGATGTTGGATGTATCGCGTGTTACGGTGAGAACGGCGTTTACAGAATTGGTGGCTGAAGGGATATTGTTGCAGCGGCGCGGTTCTGGAACTTACGTCAATGGAGCGGCACTGCGCATCGAACAGCCACTCTCGCGCCTCACTAGCTTTACGCAGGATATGGAACTTCGCGGATTGAAAACGGATGCGGATTGGCTTGATCGTTCGGTCAGGTTACCGACACCCGAGGAAGCCTTGAAACTTTCTATTTCACCGAGTGAATATGTATCGCGCTTTCATCGTTTGCGCCGCGCCAATGGCGAGCCCATGGCAATTGAACTTGCGGTCATTCCTTACAAATTTATCAGAAATCCTGAAGCGGTTACGGGCTCACTCTATAATGCACTTGATGCCCTTGGTGTGAGGCCGGTGCGGGCGTTGCAGCGATTGCAGGCGACCGCACTTTCGGTCCATGACGCGCGGTTGCTTGGAATGTCCAGTGGCAGCCCGGCCCTTTTTATCGAGCGTATTTCTTATCTTCCCGATGGACGCATTGTGGAGTTTACGCGCTGTCATTATCGCGGTGACGGGTATGATTTTGTGGCGGAACTCTCCATCGCCCCAAGCGGTGCGGCATGAGCCACATGGCACGCGAAGCCGCCGAAGCCCCAGAGGCTGTGGCACGATTTCTAGATCGCAATACAAAAACCTTAAGTGAGATTGGTGCAAGGTTGCGGTTGATTGCGCCGCCAGTGATCATCACTTCTGCGCGTGGCAGTTCAGACAATGCTGCGGGCTATTTTAAATATCTCACTGAAATTCAAACCGGTGTGCCGTGTTGTTCAATGGGTGCTTCAGTTGTTTCGATTTATGGCGCAGCGCTTCAAGTTCATGATGGTTTTTGTTTGACAATTTCGCAATCTGGTAAAAGCCCTGACATTGTGGCTTTGCAAAAGGCCGCGCGGAAGGCGGGCGCTTTCACGGTTGCCGTGGTCAATGTTGAGAATTCGCCAGTGGCTCACTCAGCAGATATTTGTTTACCGCTGCATACTGGTCCCGAACTGAGCGTCGCCGCGACTAAATCATTTATTGCATCATTAGTTGCAGGGGTGTCGATTGTTGCCCATTGGCGCAATGACTATGAAATGCTTGCCGCAATTTTGGCACTGCCTGAGCACTTAGCAAAAGCAGCCGCAATTGATTGGCCCGAAGCTGTAGCCTTCGCCCAAAACGTTGAGTCCCTCTATATTGTTGGTCGGGGACCAACTCTTCCCATTGCTGCCGAAACGGCCCTAAAACTCAAAGAAACTTGTGCTATCCACGCCGAAGCTTATTCCATCGCTGAAGTGATGCATGGCCCTCTCGAATTGCTGGGTGATGGATATCCCGTATTGGCATATTCGCCCGAAGACAAATCGCGCGTCTCGTCAAAAGATGCGATAGCAAAAATGCGCAATACGGGTGCGCATGTGTTGGTGGCGGAGGGGGGTGGCTTGCCATTTCAACGCACAGATCATGCGCTGCTTGACCCCATATCGCTTATCCAAACTGCGTATCGATTTGTAGAGGCCACAGCGCAAGCAAGAGGGCGCGACCCTGATCGGCCACGGCTGCTCAAAAAAGTGACGGAGACGGTGTGATGGCTTTTGCTCTCACTGGCGCTCGGGTGTTTGACGGCAACACAATACGCGATGGTCTTGCCGTGATCATTGATGGCGCGCGAATCCGCGATGTCGTTTCAAGTGATCACCTTGATGGCAACATTCAAGTTTTGGCACTCAACGGCGGCATTCTTGCCCCGGGCTTTATTGATGTGCAAGTGAATGGGGGTGGCGGCGCGCTGCTTAATGATAATCCAACCATCGAAACAGTAAAACGCATTGCTGAATCGCATCGAAAATTTGGCACCACAGGCCTCCTACCAACTGTCATTACCGATGCACCAGAAATTCTCGCGCAGGCTATCGCGTCCGTGAAAGCGGCACGTGCGGCGCACATACCGGGTGTTCTTGGCATTCATATTGAAGGACCATTTCTAGACATCGAGCGTAAAGGCGCACATGAGCAGAGGTACATTCGAAAGATGGTCGCGCAAGATGTGTTGCAAATTGTGGCGGCTGATTGCGGTGTTGTGATGTTAACGTTGGCGCCTAATCGCGTAGGTCCCGCGTTGATCCAGTCATTAGCGGAAAAGGGTGTTTTGGTCAGCCTTGGTCATTCGAACGCAACACAAGCCGAAATTCAACTGGCACTCGATTCTGGAGCGTGTGCTTTCACTCACATCTTCAATGCCATGAGTCAAATGAATGGGCGTGAGCCAGGCATGGTGGGGACCGCACTTGCCGATAGCGAAAGTTTTTGTGGTCTTATTGCGGATGGCTTGCATGTGAATGATGCGACTATGAAAGTGGCACTTGCCGCCAAGCCCAAGAACCGCATGATGCTTATTTCAGATGCCATGCCCACAGCGGCGGGCGGGCCAGACAGTTTTGAATTACAGGGCCGCATAGTGACGCGGATTGATGGTCGCTTGCAACTTGAGGACGGCACCTTGGCGGGTTGCAATCTCACAATGGATGAGGCGGTGCGCTACTGTATTACGAAGCTGGATGTCAGTATAGAAGACGCCTTGCGCATGGCCTCACTCAATCCAGCGACTTTTTTGCGACAACAGCACGAGCTTGGCTCCATAAAACCCGCGTATCTCGCAAGCCTTGTGCATCTGAGTGACGACCTGACAGTTCTGCAAACATGGGTCAATGGAAGATGATATAAATCCGCTTAGACTGCCGCCTTTCTCTATTATTCATTCATGCCTAATTGCCGCGCGGGTGCCGATTGAAGGCGTTTCACGTCCATGCTGCGCTTCATGTCGTGAATGCGCATGTGCCTTGGTGAAACCCGAAGTGCTTCAAGCACAGATACCTTCAAACGCCGGATAGGTTTGCTCACGTGTTGATGGTCCATGATATGAAGAGCTATAACTTTGGCAACGGTACGAACACTTTTGGGGTCCGGCGAATTCGGCAGGACACCGCGATCAATGATGCGTTCGATCTCTAGGCCCCATTCCGCTGCGTCCTTTCTGCGAAGAAAGGTGCCAGTAAGATATTTTCAGTTGCGGCGCACTTGAGCACGCCAACTCGCAGAAGGGAGCTTGACGATTGCGAACATTCATGCGCACTCCTATTTTCGTATGCAAATCGTGTGCAGTGACAGAGCGTAACCCGTGTACAAACCTTGGAAACGTGTGCAAAATTTGCACACATGTTCTCGATTTAGTCCACTGTAATATAAGAGCAAAGTATTGAATTACCAGAGAAAAATATTCGCCGTTGCGCCTATGATGGATTGGACAGATCGGCATTGCCGGGTCTTTCATCGCACCCTCACGCGTCATGCGGTGCTATATACTGAGATGGTGACAGCACGGGCGATTAAGTTTGGAGATCGCCATAAGCTTCTGGATTTCGACGCGGCCGAGCAACCGCTGGTCTTGCAGCTGGGCGGCAGCGAACCGGAGGTTTTGGCAGAAGCCGCGCGCATTGGTGAAGAATGGGGTTACTCCCAAATCAACCTCAATGTCGGCTGCCCATCAGATCGTGTTCAGGGCGGGCATTTTGGGGCTTGCCTAATGGCAGAGCCGAAGCTTGTCGCTGATTGCGTTGTGGCAATGCAGAGTACTGTGCAAATTCCAGTCACTGTCAAATGCCGTATCGGCATCGACGATCAGGACGCTGAGGAAGATTTGCAGAACTTTGTGAAAAACGTGAGCGATGCGGGCTGCGAAACTTTTATAGTCCATGCGCGTAAAGCCTGGCTCAAGGGCCTGTCACCCAAAGAAAACCGCGAAATTCCACCGCTTGATTATGATCGTGTACACCGTTTGAAAGCGTCGTTTCCAAAGCTCACAATTCTTTTGAATGGTGGCTTGGAAAACTATGAAATGATTCAGGAAAATACAGACAAATTGGATGGCGTCATGATCGGTCGCGCCGCTTATCACAATCCTTGGATTTTGGCGGGTGTCGATCATCAGTATACCGATCAATTGGCTCCAGTGCGCAATCGTCGTGGCGCGGTTGATGCAATGCAGCCTTATATCGAAAGCCATTTGCGTGACGGTCTGCCGCTGCACCGCATCACCCGTCACATGCTGGGGCTCTATCATGGTCAACCTGGCGGCCGCATCTGGCGGCAGATCCTATCGACCGAGGGCTGCAAGGCTGGCGCAGGAGTTGAAGTGCTGTTGCACGCTGTAGCCGCAGTCGAAGAACAAGCCGAGCGCGTGGCGCAGGCGGCCTAACCAATAGATTGCAGAAGTTAAGCATTTAAACCTCTGATAGAAATAGTGTCTAGAGGGGGTAATGGGAAGCTGGAAGGGTTTTAGTCCTGTCTGCTACCCGCCTACCCGAGAGACGGGCGATCGGCCCTCAGGCATCTCTAAATAGATTTAAAAGCCTATTAAGAGAATAAAAGAACAAAATTCGACTATGCAAGACCCAAACGTCCGCGTCTGCCACCGCGTCGGGTTTTGCGCTGGGTGAGGGTTGAAACCCGCTCCGCCAAAGCCTCCATTACTCCCCGGCGATCATCAACACTCATACCAATCCAAGATGCAATTTCCCCACGGGTGCGCCCACAGCCGATGCAAAACTGGGTTTCGGGGTCCACCACACACACTTTCACACAAGGTGTTTCAATAGTTGGAAATTTAAAGTCGTCCATGATACCATGATGAATCTATTGTCAGGCGCTGTATGGCCCGAAAACGCCCCCCTATGTCAAGCGGGCGTCAGTTCTTTAAAGTAAGAACACCACCTTCAGATTTAAAGCTATCGAGCTTTGAAAGAAAGCTCATGCCCAATAATGTGCCGTTCAAAGCGCCTTCCGGCAAAACCATGGCATCGACATTTTCAACGCGAACCGTATCAATTTCAACCTTGTCCAATATGGCCCGTGCTGCATTCACAACGCCATTGGCTGTCGAAACTGGAATATTGTAATCTAAAGTATTGGGATGAAGCCCCGCTTTTTGTGCATCTTCATAACTCAGCGCCACAACACTGGCACCCGTATCCACCATCACATCAATATCAGAATGATTGATGCGGGCGGTCACGCGGTAATGCCCCATGTCGCCCGATTTAAGCTCGGTCATGGCCATGAGTTGAATAGGCGGAACTGTTGATTGTTTGGCTTCAAATCCAGGAAGCCCTGCACCGACTGTTAACAGCAACGCAAGAACCACACTTGGCATAGGACCAGAACGCACCATTCGAAACTCACTCCACACACATCGATGCCAGTGAAATTAACAAGTCATTCGCCACAAACCCTTTACGTGGTCATTAAACTTAGCAGCAAGGTTAACCAATCATTGCTGAGAAGACACTCAGCATGGCTATCTCTGAAAGCACTTGCACAGCGCCGCAAACGTCGCCAGTTTGGCCGCCAATCAGTCGGATGGCGAGGCGTCGTAACACAGCCGTGATTGCACAAGCCGCCAAAATTGCTACAACTCCGCTCGCGTGTTGAACTTGGAAGCCTGCAAAGATTGTGAAGGCCCCACCTGATATGATAGCAAAGAGCGCCGAATTGCGTCGTGGGCGTCCGGCAAAAACCGAAAGCCCATCACTGCGTGCAGCCCGCGTGGCCCACAGCAAATCCACCATCATCGCCCGCGAAAATGCACCCGTGGCAGCCAGTAAAAGCAGGACGGACATAACTGGCAAGGTGAGCAGGGCTTGATAGGCAGCAACGCGGGCAAGGACCGCTAGGCCCAAAGCCAGTGCACCATAGTTTCCAATCCGACTATCGCGCATGATCGTTAAACGTTGCTCGGGGGTTTTACCGCCGAATAAGCCGTCCACCATATCGGAAAGCCCGTCTTCATGCAGAGCGCCGGTTATGATTGCACCAAAAGCATAGGCAAAAGTCGCGGCCAAGAGAGCGGGCACATGCAGATAATGGAAACCCAACAAGACAATCCCGTTCGCAGCGCCAAGCAACGCGCCCGCTAGAGCAAAGAACCGCATGGACTGCGATAAGGGTGGGGGGTCAAGAGTTCGGGTGAAAGGAATGGGTATCCGCGTGAGAAAACGCAAGCTGAAGAGCAGCTCGGCAAACGGCCTAAATCGACCATTTCCTCCGTTTGAATCAGGCATTATGTCGCTCATAGCGGATTTTTCATTTGGTTCCTGTGATTGAACTGATAGAGAAAGCCCAACGCCTTGTCAGTGTCCTTCGCTTTTACTACAGAAGAACAGCATGGCCAAAATTGTCGCAGGCTCCAAAGCCTCACTCTACAGGAATATCGGTTTATGACTACTGGTCTACCCTTTGATGATATCCGCGCGCTATTCAAGATTATGCCTAAAGCTGATGTTGAAGCGGCAGCGCAGGCTTTGGCCCATGATGCGCAACTGACCAAACCGCCCGGCGCATTAGGGAAACTGGAAAATATTGCAAGTTGGATGGCAAGCTGGCAAGGCCAACATCCACCCCGCGCCGCGCGGACTGTCGTGGCTGTATTTGCCGGTAATCACGGAGTTGTAGCTCAAGGAGTCGCTGCTTATCCGCAAGCCGTCACGCAACAGATGGTGGCCAATTTTCAAAGCGGCGGTGCTGCGATCAATCAAATTTGTAAAACTTTTGATCTTGGTTTGAAAGTGTTTGAATTAGCATTGGAGCATCCCACTGCCGACATCACGCAAGAACCAGCTCTCAGCGAACAAGAATGTGCCGCCACATTTGCCTATGGCATGGAAGCCATCGCAGGGGGCTGTGATTTATTGTGCATCGGTGAAATGGGAATCGGCAACACCACAATTGCAGCCGCAATCTGCCACGGCCTGTTCGGCGGCAAGGCCGAAGACTGGGTTGGGCCTGGCACCGGGGTCGATAGCGACGGCCTAAGGCGCAAAACCGATGCTGTTCGCCGCGCCGTGGCCTTGCATAAAGATCATCTGTCCGATCCTCTGGAATTATTGCGCCGTTTGGGCGGCCGCGAACTCTCGGCGATGGCCGGTGCCATTTTGGCGGCCCGCATGGAACGCGTGCCGGTCTTGATCGATGGCTATGTGGCCTCTGCCGCTGCGGCCGTTTTGTTTGCCGCCGATCCGACCGCCCTCGACCATTGCATGGCCGCTCATTGTTCTGCCGAGCCAGCACATGGAGCTTTACTTAAAAAAATCGGCAAGGAACCACTGCTCAATTTAGGAATGCGGTTGGGTGAGGGATCCGGAGCAGCCCTCGCAGCTGGCCTAGTGAAAGCGGCTGTCAATTGTCACAATGATATGGCGACCTTTGCCAGTGCTGGTGTGTCGAACAAAGATTAGCCAGTGAGTGAAATCAATTGGCGCTGCGTGTCGGACTGCACGGAAGGATTTGTTATCACTTCTCCACGCGGACCTGAAAGCACACGTTGATAAGGGAATGTGCAAACTACGTTTGTGCCGCGGCCAGCAGCACTTTTGATTTCAATTTTTCCGCCATGCAAAGTCATGATGCCTTTGACAATCGAAAGCCCAAGGCCTGCTCCTTCGATTGCTTTCTTAGATGCCAAACTGCCGCGCATAAAGGCTGACAATGCGTTTTCAATTTCATGGGGGGGAATGCCGGGTCCATTGTCTTTGACGCTCAATTCCACCGAACCCAAAGAATTACGGCAGGCACTTAGAATTACGATGCCGTTTTTTGGTGTGAATTTAACGGCGTTGGTCAGCAGATTGATCACAATTTGATTAATGGCGCGCTCATCACCCCATATCTTTGGCAACAAGGGTTCAATATCAATCTGTACACGGATTGATTTTTCAGCCGCCTTCAGTTCCAGCAGATGTTTGGCGTGGGCCAAAGCATCAACCAAAATTACCGGCTCATCGCGAAGCTCCCGGCGGCCAGCTTCAATGCGTGATATATCAAGAATGTCATTAATGAGACCCAACAAATATTGACCAGAATGATGAATGTCACCGGCATAGTCTCTGTACGTGCTATTGGCCATCGGCCCAAACATTTCACCTTCCAAGATTTCGGAGAAGCCCAAAATAGCATTAAGAGGCGTGCGCAATTCATGGCTCATATTAGCGAGAAAGGTTGATTTCGCCGTATTTGCCGTTTCAGCTTTTTGTTTTTCAGTTTCGGCGCGGTCGCGCTCTTGTTTTAATTCTGAAATCAGAATGTCTTTTTGATTGCGGAAAACAATCATGTCGCGCGCCGTTTCTTGCAGCTGTCGCGCGATAAATAGGAAAAAGACTTCAAGCGTAATAATCAAGCCCGTCATCGCAAGATAGACCGGGCCTCCTTCTGAAACGCAACGTAAAGCCACGCCAATCGTTACAATACCTGTACCAGCAATGAGTATTGGCAAAAAATTACTGACGATGAGAAACCGTACGGCGCTGACCGTCATCAACGCCGCGATTAAAAATGGTCCTTGTGGCGAATTTTCAAGTGGCCAAAAAAAGAAAAGTGGCAAAACCCAAAAACTTCCCAGCATCAGCTCAGAGGCCGACATCATGCCAATCCAGTCGCGCTGCTCACCAACGCTGCGCGGTTGTTTGAAATAATGATTGCAGATGATAAGCTGAATGGCATTGCAACCCAAAGCACCTAACAACCAATAGGCAACCGTAGAAACGGGCATCCATGACGAAGCTGTAAAAGCCAGAAGCACACACATGATGGGCATGATCGGCGCAAGACGAAGTTGGTTTTTAAGAAACATTTCCAGCAAGTCGCCCTGCCATGGAATATCAGTTTCCGCAGGCAAGGAATCCTCAAGCCCAGTGCTATATTTGGAATTTGGCTTCGCATCCAAATGAAAATTCTGTCGACTAAGAAACAAGCCTAACTCTAAACTGGCCGACATCACGGATAATCCTTGCTGAAATGCAAATAATTCAACCTAATCCTTATCAAATAATCGCTAACATAGGCTTTGGAAGAACGGTAAATATTAAGACAACGCCTAGTCGCCCCGTTGAAAATGACCTATAGACCGCGCAACTTGAACCATCTGATTATTGTTTTGGAAACCATAATGCCCGACATCTCGAAAGACCTTATTATTGCTGAATTGAAGCGCATTGCTGCACCCGATGGACGCGGCAACATTGTTTCTGCAGGACTAGTGTCCGATATCGCCATTCATGATGGTCAAGTGATGTTTGCGCTCAACGCCGATCCACAGCACATGAAGGCCATGGAGCAATTGCAGGCCTTTGTACAAAAGGCCGTGAGCGCATTGCCCGGTGTAAAAAAAGCCATCGTTGCCTTGACAGCTGAACGCACACCCGCCCGCGAGGTTGGCCCCAAAGTCAGCTCGACGCAAACGCTCAAAAATGGTGTGCCCGGTGTGAAGCATCTCATCGCCGTGGCGTCAGGCAAAGGCGGCGTTGGCAAATCAACCACAGCCATAAATTTGGCGCTGGCCCTCAAATCGATTGGCTTGAAGGTGGCTGTATTAGACGCCGATGTGTATGGCCCCTCCATGCCAAAACTATTTGGTCTGAAAGGAAAACCTGAAGCCAGCGATGCCACCGGAAAACGCATGAAGCCCATGCAGCGCTTTGGTGTGGAAGTCGCTTCCATTGGATTTCTCGTTGATGAAGAAACCCCGATGATCTGGCGCGGCCCCATGGTGATGTCGGCCCTCACCCAATTGTTGCGCGAAGTTGCTTGGTCTGAAACTGATGTGATGGTGATCGACATGCCACCAGGCACGGGTGATGCACAGTTGACCCTTGCCCAACAAACCCCGCTGGCGGGTGCAGTGATCGTTTCTACGCCGCAAGACCTCGCGCTGATCGACGCGCGCAAAGGCATCAACATGTTTAAAAAAGTAAATGTGCCCTTGTTAGGCATCATCGAAAACATGAGTTATTTCATGTGCGATAAATGCGGCACCCGGCATGAAATATTTGGCCATGGTGGCGCAAAGGCAGAAGCGGAAAGGCTGGGCGTGCCATTTCTGGGTGAAGTGCCGCTGGATATTGAGCTGCGCGAAAGATCAGATTCAGGCGAACCGATTGTAGCGACTGTACCAGACTCTGCGCACACCCGTATTTATCAAGATATAGCCCGAAAAATCTGGGCAAGCTTGGAAAGCGGTTCTTTGGCCAAGCCCGCGCCCAGCATCGTGTTTGAGGATTAGCCAAATTCTTCACCGAATGTTAACTACGAACCTGATTCAAGAGATCGTTGAAACTTTCGCCGAATGATTCGGCATGAAGGGGGAGTTGTGATGTCTAAGATTTTGTGGGTTGTCGGACTTATACTTGTGGCATTGGGCATTTTGCTGGGTGTCAAAACCATGATGTCACCCGGACAAATGCTAATTTTAGGCCTGACGCCAGAAACAGCGGCAATATTGTTAGTGGGTGGCATCATCAGTCTCGGTCTCGGCAGTGTGATTAACGCGTTGAGTGGCATCGCCAGCACGCCTGTTGCTATGCCTGTGGTTACCATGCCTGAGGTTACAAGGACGGTTGTTGCTGAAATGGCGGCTGAACCGGCTGAAGATGTTTCAGCTCGAATTCCAGGATTTGGCCGCAAAACTGCCGAAGTCGCAGGGGCTGCTGCTGTGGCCACTGTTGCCATAGTTGAAACAAAATCAACCGCCCCTGCAGCAATGGGCAGCGTTGCCGATACCATAGCCGCACTGGAGCAAGCCAAATCAGATATCAAAACCGCTTTGGGTGGCGTTGATAGCATGACAGCGCCTGAAGAAAACATTGAACCTATTCACGCGATCAGCGTAGAACCTGTTGAAGTCGCACCAGCTGAGGGCGAGCTTTATGTGGTCGAAGAAAAAATCATTCGCGGCCGCCCGTCGCGCATATTGTCAGATGACACGGTGGAAGCCGAAACCGATGAGGGTTGGATGCGCTTTGAAAACTTAGAGCATCTCAATGAATATCTGGACTCGATGGAGCCACCAGAAGCTTAAAGAGAGCGCAGCCGTGGCATGAGATCATAGGGATGTTTCCAGCCCGGAACATGTTTGATCCGGTCGAGCCAGCTTTCAACATGGGCGTAGTCTGCTAGCGCAAAGGGCAGCTCTTCACCGAAATATAAATATCCACACAAAGAAAGATCGGCAATCGTCATACGCTTGCCGATCAAAAATTCATGATGAGCCAAATGCCCATCGACAATTTTGAGTGAACTCAGAACCCGCCCGCGCAAAAATTCTGTAACGGGCGTTTCACCCGTCTTTGCCAATGAAATCATATAGCGCAATGTGGCGATGTAGCTGGTGAATTTATGATTATCAAACAACATCCAGCGCAAAATTTCGCGGCGCTCATCTTCGCTTTTGGGGCCAAGCTTGCGCGACTGCTCAGCCAAATAATCCAGAATAACACCAGACTGTGAAATCTTTTTGCCGCCATGAACCAATACCGGCACTTCACCCAATGCATTGACCGAGGAACGAAACTCAACACTGCGGGTTTCTCCGCCAAAAAAATCAACCCAGACTGGTTTCCAGTCCAACCCACAAAATTGCAGCATCAAAGCCGCTTTGTAAGCGTTGCCCGATTCACCAAAGCAATAAAGTTGATAGTCGCTCATCTGCTATCTCACATCTAAAACACTGCTGCGGGCCCGCTTCATAACTTCACTAGCAATTGAGCCCTTAAAAAGGCGTTGCAAGCGGCTGCGGCCTTCATCACTCACCACGATAAAGCGAAACAGCGAACCCATCTCTACAATCTCATCTACGGCATCACCTACGGCCACGCGGGTCTCGGCAACCACAATTTTCATAGCCTTGAGTAGAGCTTTGGCATTGGCCACAGCTTCTTCAGCTGCAGGCTTTGCCGCCTCATTTGGAGCGACAGAAAACAGGGTAATTGGTTCGCCCGTCATGTGGGCCAGCACTGCGGCGCGTCTTACGGATTGCATGGACCGCGATGAACCATCGGTGCAGATGAAATACCCGTGCTTGTCTCCACTGGGCCGCGCCACCAACACCGAGCAGGGCGCAATCGTTGCCACACTCTGCACCACACCGGACTCAAAGAAGGATTTGAACTCACTGCGCCATCGCGAAGGTTGACCAAAGATCATTAGATTATAGGGGCCAAGCTCATATTGATCAAGAATGCCCACCGCCACATCGGGTGCGGTCTTCAGTTTCAACACCACACTGCGCCCCGTCGGGCTTTTATATTCAATTTTATTATCACCTGCCGGGTCGCCCCAAGCATCTTGGTTTTCAGCTTCGCGCGGCCAATTTTCCGCATCAAGACCTTCTTCCTTGAGAACTTCTAATGCGCGCTTGAGGTGCTTCACACCCGGCAATTCAAAACCGGCATCCATCATGTTCTGTCGCGCCAGCCGCACTTGCAAGCCACCTGAATGCAAGCCCTGATCAATCGGTCGCACAAAAAGAACGATTACATCGCAATCATCGGTCACCGCCATTTGCGCGGCATAACGAACCGAAATGAAGCTCTCGTCACTACCATCGATACAGGCTAAAATCCGAAACCGATTGCGCCGTTGCGAGCGCAAGTGTGACAAGGTCTTACGCACCGCCGCTTCTTGACGAGCTGAAAGTTGGGTGCGTTTAAAAAAATCAAACACCAATTGAAATCTCTCGCGTTAAGAACTGATAAGCGGCCAATAGAAGCTTGACGTCAATAAGAGCACTATAAACGAAAGCACCATCATGCGTATGCCAATTTTGAAAAAGTCGGAACTTTTGAGATAGCCCGATGCATAGATAATGGTGAAAGCCGGTTGCGCTGCCGGGGTGAGATAGCCAAAGGCAGACGAGATGGCTGCAATGAAGCCGACACGCAGCGGGTCCTCACCCGCTGCAACAGCCGTTTTCAACACAATAGGGGCCAACACAGCAACTGCAGCGCCCGCTGTCATCGTGTTCGAAACCCCAATCGTGAGCAAGCTAATTGCCGTATTGAAAGCCAAATCGCTGCCAGCTCCAATGGCCTTCATGCCGTGAATTACACCGCTCGCCACCCATTCGGCCGCCCCCGTATCTTTCATTTGGACGCCCAGTGAAATGGCGGCGGCATAAAGCAACACCACGCCCCAGTTCACACCTGCGTTAATGTCTTCCCAGCGCACCAAGCCAAACACCAAGAACGCGGCTGTGCCTGCAATCGCAATGACGCCCAAGCCCAATGTCGATGAAAACGCGACCCATGCCGAAATGGTGCAAGCAAAAATCAGGATGGTCATCCATTCCGATCCGCGCATCGGCCCCTGCAGGGACACTTGTGTGCGTAAACGACTGATGGCGCGAGACATGTCGGTGGTCTCAGGCCGGAATGTGTACACCAGCAAGGCCGCAACAATCGGCAGCCGCACGATGAACATTGGGAATGTGTAAATCGCCCAGCTCACATAATCCATCAGGTAGCGCCGGGTGGCGGGATCAGTCGGATCAAAGAAAAAGTCTTTCCAATAGCTAATCATAATCGCATTGCGCGCACCGCCTGAAGGTGTGGCCACACCAGCAATCGAACAACCGTAAGAAATTGAAAACAAAATCACTGCTGCAAGATTATGAACTTTCTTGGGGTCATTGGACGTAAGCGTGATCAGCGTCACGCCCACCGGCAGCATCATCGCGGCAACTGTATGTTCACCAATAAACGCCGCCAAAACACCACACACCGTGGTGATGCCGAAACTGATCCAATAGACGTTAGTGCCGGTGGTGCGCACAATCCACCATGCGATGCGCTTATCAAGCCGTTGCCTGACCACAGCCACCGCAAGCATCAGTGATCCCATAATAAACAAGACTGAATCGGTCATCAAACTCTGGGCAACTTTTGTGGGGTCCACCTTCAGCAAAATAACTTCGCCAACAATAATCAGAAGTGGCACGGTGGGCAGCGGCACGGCCTCGCTGATAAACAGCATAGTCGCCATAATCGACATGCACAAAACAATTTGTGCAGGGTGGGTGAGGCCAGCAGGCGTGGGAGCCGCCATCAATGAAAACCCCACCATCATGGAAATAATAAACCAGCGCCGTTTCCACAGAAGTGAGAAATCAATATTGGAACGCAGCAACCGATAGCGCTGATAACCTCGCCTGCGAAAACGCCGTAAGCCAGCCGCAGGCTCACGGGCCAGCAAGCTGTCACGCGCCAGCACGAAGGTGTTCGAGGTGGTTTCAGTGCTCATCGCTGGTCACTTTTCCGTTTTGTCATAGAATGGGCTACACGTGTTAAGATTATGTTGGAATCACAAAAGCGGCACCCACTCACCTTTTTGTCCTGAAGCAAATTGAGTGGAGCTTCAAGTGTGCTTTTGAATAATTGATGGAGAACGAAATTGACCACCACTGAAAAAGCTTTGGCGCATGTCGACCAGACCATAAAAGCCAGTTTAACTCGCCTTTTCGAAGTGCTGCGCATTCCGTCCATATCGACCGATCCCGCTTACTATGCCGATTGCCAGAAGGCGGCTAATTGGCTGGTGGACGAGTTGAAGGCCATCGGTTTTGACGCCTCCGCCCGTCCCACACCCGGCCGTCCGATGATTGTGGCCCACTATACTCCCAAGAGTTCGACGGCCAAAACACCGCATATCTTGTTCTATGGCCATTATGATGTGCAGCCGGTTGACCCCGTGAACTTGTGGAGCACTTCACCTTTTGAACCGACACTTAAAAGTGGGAAAGATGGTGTGGAGCGTATCTATGGTCGTGGTGCAGCCGATGACAAAGGCCAGTTGATGACTTTCGTCGAGGCCGCTCGTGCTCTCATCGTCGCCACCGGCACTTTGCCGATCAAAGCGACATTCCTGATTGAGGGCGAAGAAGAAAGCGGTTCGCCATCGTTGATACCCTTCCTTAAAGCCAACAAAAAAGAACTCGCCTGCGATGTGGCTTTCGTCTGTGACACCAATATGTGGGACGCTAAAACCCCTGCCATCACCACGCGCCTGCGCGGCATGGTGAAAGAGGAGGTGACGATTACATCACCCTCAATTGATTTGCACTCCGGCCTCTATGGTGGCGCTGCCACCAATCCGCTCAAGGTGCTCGCAAAAATGATCGCAGCCTTGCACGATAAAAATGGCAAGGTCACCATTCCTGGGTTTTATGAAGGCGTCTCAGTATTACCCAAGGCGACAAAGAAACAATGGGCCAGCTTGAAGTTTTCCGAAAAGAAATTCTTAGGTGCAGTTGGTTTAAAAGCGGCCGCAGGGGAAAATGGCTACAGTGTTGTGGAGCAAATCTGGGCAAGACCCACAGCCGAAGTCAACGGCATGTGGGGTGGTTATCAAGGTGCAGGCAGCAAAACCGTGATTCCATCTCAGGCTCATGCCAAGTTTACCTTCCGTTTGGTAGGCAAGCAAAACCCCAAAACAATTTTGAAAGCTTTCCAAGCTTTTGCCAAAAAGCAAATGCCTAAAGACGCGGTCATCACATTTTCTGATGAAGGCGAGGGCAGCCCTGCCTCAGAGATTTCCGAGACCAGCGCGTTCATCCAAAAGTCTTCGATGGCCTTGAAACTAGAATTTAAAAAGGCCGCGGTGCTGATCGGTTCTGGTGGCTCCATTCCCATTGTGCGCAGCTTTAAAGATATACTCGGTGTGGATTCGGTACTGGTGGGCTTTGGCCTTAATGATGACGCGATTCACAGTCCTAATGAGAAATATAATGTTTCGAGTTTTCACAAAGGCATTAGAAGTTGGGTTCGTATTATGGTTGCACTCGCTGAAAAATGATTGATCCAGTCGCACTATTACATGCCTATCATAATGCGCTGAATGCATTTGATATGCGAAAAGTCGAAAGCATGTTTGCCGAAGATATTATCTACATTTCACCGAGCATGAAGAGTGATGGCAAAGGTCGCGCGGCGCTCATGTTGATGTTTCGAAAATATTTCGCCGAGTTTTCAGACCAAGTTTCCCGCGATTCAAAAATTGAAATTCTGAGTCCAAACGTTGTGAAATCCACTTGGCTGCTGGATGCCACCAGCGGCATCACCGGATTAATAAACCAGCGCCGTGGTGAGGAAACAATAAGTTTTGATGACAATGGGTTAATTACGAAAGTGGAAGTGAAAGATCAAGTGTGAACACCCGGTGGATCACTGCGCCCCTTAGCAGAGACTTCGCTGAGTTCTAAGCCCGGAATTGTTGTGGTCTTCAATTCCCTCTCTTACCTTTTTTGTAAAATCTCCCATCGCTAGGGAAACAATGGGTCCACCATCGCCTTAAACCGTGCTTCTTTGTCGTCACGCTGCAGGCCTTAGAGCGACATTCCGAAAGCAATTAAAGAGCCATGAACGGAATCCTATGAGGCGAGCGGCAGCAACTCGCGCAGCAATTTAGCCCGAATAGCGCGGGCATAATCTTCGAAATTCTTGGCAGGCTCCACAAAGGCATCGGCACCAATAATCACATGCTCGCGGTAATATTTTGTCACAGTGGTTTCATCGGCTTCAATCGGCAAGCCATTGATGGTGATATGTGCCGCTTTGGCAGATTGCCGCGCACCTTCGATGTCAAGTCCACTATTATCAGGCCCATCGCCCGAAATATCTATAACCGAGCGTTGGCCATCAAAATCATTCTTATCCAACAACGCCTGTGAATCGTGAATGGCTGTTGCAATCGACGTGTCGGTTGCTCGAATGCGGCGACGGCCGTGGGCGATGCGGAGGCCAAAGGCAATGGCTTCAGCTTTCGATCTTAAAACGGTGAATGGAATGATAAGCCGCGTTTCACCAGCACCCCCCCATTGAAGGACAGAAACTGCCACGCCCAAGGGAGCGAGATTGGCAACGGCTGCTGAAACATCATGGTCACCAAAAGCCCGTGCAAGCCCACGCAGCTGAAGTTTAAATTCTTTGGTATCAACACTGGCCGAACTGTCTAATGCCAGCACCAACTCAAGAGCCACGGGTCGATGGTCTTGCGCCTCTGCACCCACAGAAAGCTGCAGCGCAAAAATAACAATGATACTAAATGCTTTTAGCCCTATTCGGCGCCAGCGCAGCGCTTTCGATCCCGATCCTGTAGGCCAATAATCCAAGGTTAGTCACCCCGCCAATAAGCGCAAAGGTGACCAATCCAAACGCCAATGGCAAGACAAAAATTTCAGCAGCCACAACAGCGTAATTCGGATGGCGCATAAATTTGAATGGACCGCCAACCACCAGTGGTTTTTCTGGCATGAGAATAATCCGCGTCGTCCACCGTGGTCCAAGTGTGGCCAACACCCAAACCCGCAGGGCTTGCAACACCACAAATACGCCAATCAGAATCAAATTCACATCTTGCCCGCGTGCGAAAATCCACAGGCCAAAAAGCCACGCGGCATGGAACAGCACAATGATGGGATAATGCGCAGCGCCCACTTCGCGCCCACCTGCCGCCATTAAAGCCGCGGTATTTCGACGTGCGATGACCAATTCCGCCAATCGCTGTGCCGTCACCAATCCTAAAATAATAATAGGCCCCATATTCAGTGGACCATGGTCATGAAACTGCCAGTGAAGCCCGGCCCCAAGGCGCACATAAATCGCCTACCTTTTGTCGGTGCTACCAAGCATTCTTGGAGGACAAATAAAACTGTTGGGGCTGACATATTGCCATAGCCCGCCAAAACTCTGCGCTCATTCACCAATTGCCCGTCGCCCAATTCAAATGCGGATTCTAATGCGGTAATCACCTTTGCGCCACCGGGATGAAAGCTGAAGCAATCCATATCGACCATCGACAAATCATGCCGGGCCAAAAATAAATCAGCGGCTGGGCGCAGATCGCGGGATGCCAAATCGGGAATGCTGCGCGAGAATATAGCGCCAAATCCTTCCGGGTCCACCCGCCAACCCATCACTCCAATCGTATCAGGCCAGCAATGCTCGCCCGCATGTTCGATCGCACCATGGCCTTGTTCACCACCAGCACATAACACTGCGGCGGCTGCTCCATCGCCAAACAAGGCCGATGCAATGATGTTAGATTTAGTCATTTCATCGGGCCGGAACGCCAGCGTGCAAAGCTCAATTACCACCAGCAAAATTTTACGACCCGGATTTGCAATGGCTAACTTAGAAGCCAATGCCAAACCGGAAAGCCCACCCGCACATCCAAGCCCAAACACCGGCGTGCGGTTCACATCAGGCCTAAATCCCATCTCATGCATCACATGCGCTTCGATGGAAGGCGTGGCAATTCCGGTGGATGACACAGTGACAATTGCATCGATTTCCGAAACTTTAGTTTCCGCAGCATCTAAGGCCTTCTGTGCTGCATCTTTAAAAAGTTCCGTTGCCGCAGATAAAAACAATGCCGTGCGGTCTGGCCAACCATGCGGCTCATGAAACCATTCACGGGGGGCTGCAGAATAGCGCCGATCAATGCCAGTATTCGAAAACACCGGAGCCATTTTCTCAAACAAAGCCCCAAATCGCTCGAAGATTTTAGCAGCTTGAACGGCCACATCTTTGCTGTCGAGAATATGCGGCGGCACAGCTGTGGCGATGCTCAAAAGCTGAGCGCGAGGTGAAAGTGTCATGAAATCCCTTAGCTCCAATACGCGTAACGATGATGCTTATTCCATTGATACGGAAGGAGTTTGCAATTGGCTCAACCGCCCGTCACACTCATGTGGCGCGATACGGCAGGTTTATTATGCGCACGATCAATAATAAAATCATGGCCTTTGGGTTTGCGTGAAATCGCTTCATCAATAGCCTTGTGCAAAAGCTCATCACTTTCCGAAGCCCGAAGCGGTGCCCGCAAATCCGCCGCATCCTCTTGACCCAGGCACATGAATAAAGTGCCCGTACATGTGAGCCGCACACGATTGCAGCTTTCGCAGAAATTATGCGTGAGAGGAGTGATAAAGCCAAGCCTGCCGCCGGTTTCCTTCACCGTCACATAGCGGGCAGGGCCGCCCGTTTTATATGGATTATCGACAAGCGTAAATTGATCCATCAGCTGCGCACGGACCACCGAAAGCGGCAAATATTGATCCGTGCGATCGCCATCAATGTCCCCCAGTGGCATGGTTTCAATTAATGTAAGATCCATATGGCGCTCATGGCACCACCGGATCATGGCTGGAATTTCATACTCATTGACACCCTTCAGCGCCACCGCATTAATCTTGATGTGAAGCCCGGCTTCTTGCGCTACTTTGATTCCGTCGAGTACTTTGGCGAGATCTCCCCACCGGGTGATCTGTTTGAATTTAGCAGCATCCAACGTGTCCACCGAAACATTAATCCGCTTCACGCCATGCTTCACCAAATCGGCCGCATGTTTGGCAAGTTGGCTGCCATTGGTAGTGAGAGTGAGTTCCTCCAGCGCACCAGATTTCAAATGGCGCGATAGGCTTTCCACCAACGTCATAATGCCTTTGCGCACCAAAGGCTCGCCACCCGTCAGCCGCAGCTTCTTCACACCCTGATCAATGAAAGCCGAACACACCCGGTCCAGCTCTTCCAAGGTGAGCAAATCCTGCCGTGGCAAAAAGGTCATGTCCTCGGCCATGCAATAAACGCAGCGGAAATCACAGCGATCGGTCACTGAAACCCGGAGATAACTCACATGGCGGCCAAACGGGTCAATCAGGGTAGGAGAATTTTGCATAGGGCTATGTTTGATCGAATACAGCGTTTGGGTCAAGCACAAGCGACAAATCACACGGAAATGTGTAGCTGAACTTTATGAACCAGCACCGCATCATGGGATATGTTTACGCCGCATCTGGGGCCGCTCTCTTTTCAACCAAAGCCATCTTCATCAAACTCGCTTATATGGAACAAACCAATGCTGCCTTGATGTTGGCATTGCGCATGGCCATTTCAATGCCTTTTTTCGTTGGCGTAGGAATTTACGCTGTAATTAAATTACGGCGTGGAGGAAGGCCATTGCCCAGTTTGGATATGTTCATCCGCGCCATCCTTGTGGGCTTTGTGGGTTACTATATTTCCTCGCAACTGGATTTCGCCGGATTGATTTTTATATCGGCGCAGTTGGAACGTTTGGTGCTATTCACCTATCCGATTTTCGTGATGTTCCTCGGTTGGTTATTCTTTAAGGCCCGCATTACGGGGTTCAGTGTTCTGGCCGCCGCAATTACTTATGGCGGTCTTGTCGTGGTGTTCTTGAGTGCCCTTCCAACTGGCGGGCGGAGTACGATCATTGGAACGGCTTTGGTTTTGGGCTGCGCTGTCACCTTTGCTGCCTATCAGCTGTTTGCCAAAAAACTCATCTCAAACATGGGCAGCATGTTGTTCACCGCGATTGCTCTGTCGGCTTCCGGCGTGGCGTGCATCGTGCATTTTATCGTGGTGAGCCGCAGTTTTGATTTCTCATCTTCGCCTCGTTTCTTCTGGCTCTCCGCGGGCACCGCAATTTTCGCAACTGTCATTCCGTCATTTTTAGTAAACGCCGGATTGTCACGAACCACCCCCCAAACCACCAGCATGATCGCCACCATCTCGCCGCTGATTACCATCGCGCTGGCAGTATGGATTTTAGGTGAGCCGTTTACGCTCGCCGATGCAATGGGTTCTGCGATGGTGATCGCCGGTGTTGGCCTTTATGCGTGGGCTGATTCGCGGAAGGTGAATACGCTGGTAGAAATTCCAGCTTGAAAAATCATAAATCATGTGCAAATATATGCGCATGGAACGTGACAGCAAAAAGATTGTCCGACGGCTTTTGAACGAAGGTTATGAGCTCATCAGTATTTCTGGCTCGCATCACAAATTTCGTAAAGGCACAATAACCGTCATAGTTCCTCACCCAAAGAAAGATTTGCCAACTGGAACAGCGCGGGCAATTGCCAAGCAGGCAGGATGGATTTGAGGAGGATGACATGACATATTATATTGGCCTCGTGCATAAGGAAAAAAATTCGGCTTTTGGCGTTCAGTTTCCTGATCTGCCCGGATGTTTTTCTGCGGCGGATGATATGGAGTTTCTTATTGGTAATGCCAGTGAAGCTCTGAGCTTATGGGCCGAGGATGAGAAAATGCCGACACCGCGCCCAATCGAAAAAATTATCGCTGATCGTCAGATTGCGGCTGAGTTGGCCGAAGGCGCGTTTCTCATTTCGGTGCCTCTCACCGAAAACGATACTCGCGTTGTCTCGGCCAATATTTCGCTGGAGCGCGGAATGCTGAAAGCCATCGACACGGCTGCTAAGCGCCGCAAACTTACACGGTCTGCGTTTTTGGCGCAGGCAGCAAGGAATGAGATTAATCGTTGAATTAGCCATTAATTCGAAATTGAATTGTCAGTTGCCATGTATTTGGCCAGAGTTGATGTGAGCAAAGTAAAGGGCAGTATCTTTTGCAAAGTTGTCGACGCGCTGAAGTGGTTTCGTTCGTAGTGCAGTAAAGAACGTGCCATTGAATATTGGCTTGCCCCGTCGCCTTCCATTTGGAAACCAATCAACAGAAGCTAACCGAAACGCATTCAGCCAAGCGAAAATGGAATTTGTATCAACGTAACTTTCTTCAAGCCAAATATTTAATAAATTCACCGATTTTGAAAGATCAACTTTAAAATCGTCTTCGGGAAAGCTCTTCGAGTATTGCATCAACATCTTGGACGTAATTTGCTCAGTATTTTGCTCAGCTGTCCTCTGTATGTGATTTGCCCAAGCAACCGTATATGTCATACTATTAAAGAGCATTTGGTCCATGTATTTCGCCATGCGAGTACAATATTGATTTCACTTAAGTTGATCAATAGATAGATTTAGCTCACATTATCCGGCAGCACTTCCTTGCGCTTGGCCATAAAGTCCTTCAACCCTTCGTCAATGCCTTCATCGAGAGACGGGGCCACATATTCTTTCAGCATGTGCTTCCACTTGGAATTGGCGCGTACCACAATATCTTTCTCGCCATCATCGCGCCATTGCTCGTAGGAGTTATTATCGGCCAATGATGAACGCCAGAATGCGGTTTCAAAATTCTTCTGCGTATGTTCGCAACCGAGATAATGAGCACCCGGGCCCACTTCGCGGATAGCATCCATGGCCTGACCATTTTCTGAGAAGTCCACACCTTCGGCAAATTTCTGGAACATGGTCAACTGGTCCGCATCCATGATCAGCTTTTCATAGCCGGACGAGAGACCACCTTCGAGCCAGCCTGCCGAATGCAGGCAGAAGTTCACGCCCGAAAGTATGGTGGACCACAGCGTGTTTGAAGTTTCGTAAGCGGCTTGCGCATCAGGAATTTTGGAACCACAAAGTCCGCCACCCGAACGGAACGGAACCCCCATGCGCCGCGCCAATTGGGCAGCACCGAATGTCACATGGGCAGGCTCTGGCGTGCCAAAGGTGGGCGCACCGGACTGCATCGACATGGAAGCCGCAAAGGTGCCAAACACCACCGGCGCACCGGGGCGGCACAGCTGCGTAAAGGCAATGCCCACGGAGGCCTCCGCTAAAATCTGTGTGAGCGTTCCCACTGTAGTCGTGGGTGACATGGCGCCCGCCACAATGAAAGGCGAAATCACGCAAGCCTGATTGGCCCTTGCCAAAACTTTCAGCGCGCCCAACATTACGCCATCCCACACCATCGGCGAGTTGGCATTGATGAGCGATGTCATCACACAATTCTGATCGACGAATTCTTTGCCGAACAGCATTTCGCACATGGCAACCGAGTCAGCCGAGCGCTCCCTTGAAGTAACCGAGGACATGAAAGGTTTGTCGGAATATTTAATGTGCGTGTAAATCATGTCCAAATGACGCTTGGCCACTGGAATATCCACAGGTTCGCATAATGTACCACCCGCATGATGAAGCGATGGCAACATATAAACCAGCTTGGCAAAATTGCGGAAATCTTCGATGGTGGCATAGCGGCGACCTTCATCCAAATTGCGAATGAACGGAGGGCCATAGACCGGAGCAAACACCGTGTTGTTGCCGCCGATCACGACTGAGTTGGCAGGGTTTCGGGCGTGTTGCACATATTCGCGCGGCGCTGTTTTAATCAGTGAACGTACCAGCCCGCGTGGGAAGCGAACGCGAAAACGCCGCGCCTCAGTGGCAGATGCTTTTACATCAGCGCCAACCGCTTTCCACATCGCTACAGCTTCTTCGTCTTCATAAAAATCAATGCCGGTTTCTTGCAAAACCGTTTCAGCATTATGCTCGATCAGCTCAAGCTGATCATCCGAGAAAGGCTCATAAAGCTTAATGTTGCGGCGAATATAGCCAGCCTGTTTGATCTCATTAGATCCCCGCAATGCCCGTCGCGCATCGGCACCGCCTCGCGCGCGGCGGCCTGTTGGAGCGGGAGCTGGCTGTTCATCAGTCATAACGGAGCCTCAGTTGAGAAAGTTTCACCTATCGCTGGTTTATACTCAACATGAAGGCGCGGGTGGCGGCAAGCGTCCAACAGAGGGCGGGAAACGACCTACTTCCGCCCAGCAATCTCATCGGACAAATCATGGTTCACGTCGCGGTGGCCCGCTTCGTCTTGGCGGACCACTAAAATCACATCCCGCAGCCGCGCATCGGGCGCTAGGTTCCAGTATTTAATCGCAAACTCTGGCGCTGGAATATTCTCAGCGCGGCCTGAATCAATATCAGCCAAGTATTCGGTGTAACTATAAACCGCCTCTTCTTCGAGATAGCCCACAAAGCGGTGTGCTACGCGCGGCCACAGTAAATAAAACACAAAGAAGCCGTTGAAGAAAATGCCTTGCGCGATCAAGATTAGAATACGTTCCAACCTGTTTGGTTGGGCGACGTTGACGAAAGTCATCAAATGGGCGCGCTCATTCTCCGCTTCGTCGAGCAGAATTTTAATCCAGCCGCGATCATCTTGCATCCGCCGCAAAGATTTTAGATGGTGAAGCATCCCGCCCACCATGCCAGGCACGGCGGCAATTGTTTCCAGAATAACGGCGCGGTGGCCATAGCGATGGCGGAAAAACACATCCGCAAAAAACCGCATGAACTTCACGGCGCCAAAAGCGATATTATCACCAATGCCAACGGGTTTGTAATGGGTAACGCGGAGTTCGGTTTCAGGGTTCATGGTGGTGCACCTTACGCATTTTAGATTGGCTGCCATTCTAGCACATTTCAAAGGTTAAATTCGCCACATGTGACAAGGCCCCTCACCCTCCCATTGCACGTGCAATGGGAGGGTGAGGGGGCATTAAAATTGAACTCTTAAATCCTCCAATCCATGAAAATGATAGACATCCTTATATTTCGGCACAGCGGTCAATTTTAACTTCGGCAACCGAGCAAACAGCGTCTCAAATGCAATCAACATTTCCAGCCTTGCCAGAGGAGCGCCGATACAAAAATGGATGCCGGCGCCGAAACTCACGTGTGGATTGGGTTGCCGTGTGGGATCAAAAATCTCAGGCGCATCAAAGCGAGCAGGATCGTGATTGGCAGCCCCCAACAAGAGGCCCACGGTTTCGCCCCTCTTTAGTTTCAGGCCTGCATATTCCAAATCTTCCAGCGCATAACGTGTGAACATATGGAGGGGAGCATCAAAGCGCAAAACTTCTTCGATCAGGGCAGGGGTGACAGGGCCACGCAAATTCCGCTCCAACATCGCCTTCACACCATTGCCAATAGAATGCACCGTGGCCTCATGGCCCGCGTTGAGAATTAATATTGCTGTGGTGACCAGTTCATTTTCCGATAATTTCTGGCCTTCTGCATTGGCCACGGCCAACTGCGAGAGTAAATCATCGCTCGGGTTCTTGCGTTTTTCCGCGATCAACGTGCGCATATATGAACTGAACTCGATAACGGATTTTACGGCTTGATCTTCAATCAAACGGTTGCGCTTGGCCATATACATAGAAACATGATCATGCGACCATTTCAAAAATTGGTCGGCCATTTCCGCAGGTGCGCCTAGCAACTCACATATCACAATCACTGGAATGGGCGTTGCATAGGCCGTCAATAAATTGATCTCACCCAAAGACTCAAAATCATCGATCAAGCGGTTGGAGAGATTCGTAATTATGGGCCTTAACCGTTCAATATGGCGACCGAGAAAAGCGCGATTGATAAGCCCACGCAGGCGCGTGTGAACGGGCGGTTCAAGTTCTAAAAGTGAATGCTGCTCATGATCAGTAAAGGCTTTAAGATGGGGTGCAGGATCAGCCATCCCTAATTCTTCGCGGGTCGCCACATGCAAAATCTGCCGTCCGAAGCGGCGTTCTCGCAACAAGGTATTCACATCCTCATGGCGGGCAAAGCACCAGTGACCATATTGCTCCCATTTAAAAATCGGAACAGCTTCACGGATGCGGTCGTAAAAGGGGTAGGGGTTCGCATAGAACTGCGCCTCACGCGGGTCGAGTTGCACGGAACGGGTGTTGGAATCAATTTGCATAACAGCTACCTTGTTGGTGACACTTTCTCTCACATTCAGGTCGAAATGCAAAACACCCGTCCCAATGAATTTATTGCCCTTGTAGCCATGCTCACTGCGTTGGTGGCTATGTCAATTGATACTATGTTGCCCGCTGTGGGTCTTATCGCCAGTGAACTTCATGCGGCACACCCTAATGATCGCCAACTCGTCGTGCTCGCCTTCTTCGGCGGCATGATGATTGGCACGTTGATTTTTGGTCCTGTATCCGACTCAGTTGGACGCAAGCCCGCAATTTATGCGGGTCTTGTTTTTTATATTGCAGGCGCATTGGTGTGCATGTTCTCAACCTCTTTCCCAATTTTAATTGCAGGCCGTTTGCTGCAAGGCTTCGGTGCAGCATCTCCTCGTATCGTATCTATGGCTATGGTGCGTGATGGCGCTAAGGGCGCTGAAATGGCGCGCATCATGTCCTTCGTTATGTCGATTTTTATGTTGGTGCCGATTTTGGCGCCCAGCGTTGGTCAGTTAGTTTTATATGTGGCCAGCTGGCGTTATATTTTCACTGGCTTCATTGTGGCTGCAATTATTGGCTGCGTGTGGTTGGCAACGCGCCAAGTGGAAACTTTAGACAAGGACAAACGATTACCATTCTCTGCCAGAATTCTGGCATCCAGTGCTGCCGATGTGGTTAGGAATCCAGTTTCATTTGGCTACACGATGGCGGTGGGCTTCATCTTCTCGGCCTTTGTGACCTATCTTGGAACTTGCCAACAGATTTTCGCCGAACAATATAATCAAGGTGATTATTTTGCTTTATGGTTTGGCGGACTTGCCATTGGTATTGCAATTTCAATGATCTTGAATGGCAAATATGTAGTGAGCGTCGGAATGCGTAAACTTTCCAAATGGGCTTTGTGGGGCTTTGTGATTGATTGGGTTGTCATGCTGCTGTTGTGCCTCATCTTCAATGGCCACCCGCCATTGCCAGTGTTGGGCATCATTTTGTTTGTTTCGTTCTTCACAAGCGGCATGATTTTTGGAAATTACAACGCGATGGCGATGGAGCCCATGGGCCACATAGCAGGCATGGCAGCGGCGGTGTCTGGAGCGATTTCATCGTTAATCTCGGTCGTCCTCGGCGGTCTTGCAGGCCGTTATTATGATGGCACCATGTTTCCACTCACAATCGCGTTCGTTTTGTTTGGCTTCGGTGCATTAGCTTGTGCTGAGTGGGCCGAACGTGGACGCCGCCAAAGCGCTCGACTGGCTCAAAAATCTCATGCTTGATTTGGTGACAATCTGAGATATTGAGACTGCATGGCCAAAGGTTACAACATCTTCAATCTGGTGCGGCATGCGTTTCGCCCCAATGAGCCATGGCCTGAGGCCTGGGCCAAGCCTGAGCCCAAATCATCCTATGATGTCATCATCATTGGTGGTGGCGGGCATGGTTTGGCCACGGCTTATTATCTTGCGAAAAACCATGGGCTGAAGAACATTGCGGTGCTGGAAAAATCCTACATCGGCTCTGGCAATGTGGGCCGCAACACCACGCTCATCCGCTCCAATTATATGATCGGCGGCAACACCGCGTTTTTTGAATTTTCCATGAAGCTGTGGGAAGGCCTTTCCCACGAACTGAATTTCAACACCATGGTTTCGCACCGTGGCCAAATGGTTTTGGCAGTTAGCCCGGGCCAAGTGGATGCCTTTGCAAGACGTGGCAACACCATGCGGCTGAATGGCATTGATGCTGAATTGCTTGACCGCAATGAAGTGATGAAAGAATTGCCTTATCTCGATTATTCGAAAGAAGCGCGCTTTCCCATTTATGGCGCCATCCACCAACCCCGCGCCGGAACCGTGCGCCATGATGCCGTGGCTTGGGGCTATGCCCGTGCCGCGTCTCAGCTGGGTGTTGATATCATCGAAAATTGCGAAGTGACCAACATCATGCGCGATGGTGATAAAGTTGTGGGTGTTGAAACCTCACGCGGAAAAATTCTCTCGAATAAAGTGGCCATCGCCGTGGCGGGTCACACGTCTCATGTGGCGGCGATGGCTGGCATGAGGCTACCGATTGAAAGCCACATCCTGCAGGCCTTTGTCACTGAGCCCATAAAGCCTCTCGTGCATCATGTGGTGAGCTGGGGGGCAGAACTGTTTTATCTTTCGCAATCTGACAAAGGCGGCATGGTGTTTGGCGGGCATATTGATGGCTTCAACACCTACACGCAGCGCGGGAATTTCCCACGCATCCAAAGCGTGATGGAATGTGCCACCACGCTGCTTCCCTTCATGTCGCGCATGCGGCTGCTGCGCCATTGGGGCGGCATTCAAGATATGACACCTGATGGTTCGCCCTTCATTTGCAAGACGCCGACGCAAGGCCTCTATTTGAATGGCGGCTGGTGCTATCAAGGCTTCAAGGCCACGCCTGCATCAGGCTTCACCTACGCGCACACCATAGCGCATGACCAGGAACATGACCTGAATAAATGCTTCAGTCTGGACCGGTTCGAAAAAGGCAAAGAGCTGGATGAGTTCGGCATTGGCAATTGGACCTACAAGCAATGAGACTCCAATGCCCCCATTGTGGTGAACGCGATGTCGCCGAATTCCGCTACGGCGGCGACGCCACGAAAACTCGGCCCCAACACGGCACCGGCGATTTGCAAGCGTGGCATGATTATCATTTTGTGTTTGATAATCCCAAAGGTCCGCACATCGAATATTGGCAGCACACGCTGGGCTGTAGACAATGGCTTAAGCTGAACAGAAACACGGCGACGAATGTGATTGAGGGCAGAGCATGACCGCATTCCGCCGCACCACCAAGGCTGCCCACATCGACCGCACTAAACCGATCACGTTCACGTTCGATGGCAAAACGCTGAGCGGTTTTGCTGGCGATACTTTGGCGTCAGCACTTCTTGCCAATGGCAAAACCCTTCTGGGTCGGAGCTTTAAATATCACCGCCCGCGGGGACTGATTGCGGCTGGCCTTGAAGAACCCAATGCACTCTTCACCACAGGCACCGACGGCCGTACCGAACCCAACACCACCGCCACCGCCACTGAACTTGTCAGCGGCATTACCGCGAAAAGTCAAAACGCGTGGCCTTCACTCGCCTTTGATGTGATGGCCGTGAACCAGTTTCTCTCACCCATTTTCTCAGCAGGCTTCTATTACAAAACCTTCATGGGCCCGCTCAAAAAATCGTGGATGATGTATGAACCCATAATCCGCAAGGCCGCCGGTCTTGGCGTGGCGGTTCCCGATGTGGACACCGCACGATATGAACATCGCTACACATTTTGCGATGTGCTGGTGATTGGCTCTGGCCCCGCGGGCCTCGCCGCGGCCGTCACCGCCGCCCGCAGTAATTTGCGCGTGACATTGGCAGAACAAGATTTTGAACTGGGTGGCAGTTTGCTATCGTCCGGCAATGAAGTTCTGGAACAATGGCGCAAAACGCAGATCGCTGAGCTTGAAACGCACAAAGAAGCCCGCGTGTTGAAGCGCACGACAGCGCAGGGCATTTATGATGGCAATCTCGTCGTGCTGAATTGCATTCCACAAAATCATCCCGCCAAAATGATCCTCGAACAATGCCGCGCCAAAACCATCATCATCGCCACCGGAGCCATCGAACGACCACTGGTTTTTGAAAATAATGATCGCCCTGGTGTCATGTTGGCCTCGGCAGTTTGCACCTATCTCAATCGGCACAGCGTGGCCCCGAAAAAGCGTGCGGTGATTGTCACCAATAATGACAGTGCTTACACTACAGCCTTTGAATTGGCCGAAGCCGATGTCGCTGTCACTGTCGCTGAACAACGCGCAACTTTATCTGGCGACCTGCTTGCCAAAGCTGCCCAACTCGGCATTGCGATATTCCCAAGCTCCGGCATTGCCAACGTGATTGGTGAAAAACAAATTCGCGCGGTGCGCCTCTCTGGCCGTCATGCCGCCACCATCGAATGTGATGTGCTGGCCATGAGCGGAGGCTGGAGTCCCGTTTTGCATCTCACCTCGCATGGCGGAATCAAGCCTAAATATGATGAGAAGATTGCGGCATTTGTTCCCGGCGGCTTTGCGCCTTCGCATTATGGTGCTGGCGGCGTAAATGGAACCTTTGGAGTGCTGGCCGCCATCCGTGAGGGCGAGACCGCGGCGCATGCCGCATTTGAAAATTTAGTTTTCAGGAAAAATTTAGAGGCCATCGAACTGCCAGCACTGCGTGGAGATCGCGCGTATGCAATTCAACCTGATTGGACTGTGCCTGAAGGCAAACATGCCTTTGTCGATTTCCAAAACGATGTGACCACTAAGGATATCAAGCAGGCCCACCAGGAAGGTTATCTCAGCGTTGAACATCTGAAGCGTTATACCACGTTGGGCATGGGCACCGACCAGGGAAAAACCTCGAACATCAATGCAATTGCCATGATGGCTGATTTGCGTGGGCTGCCCATGAGTGCGGCGGGCACCACCACTTTTCGCCCGCCCTACGCGCCGCTGACCATTGGGGCAATTGCGGGCCGCAATGTGGGTGCGCATTTCAAACCAAAGCGGCTCTCGCCCTTGCATGATTGGCACATCGCTCACGGCGCAACTTTTATTGAGGCGGGCTTGTGGATGCGGGCCTGGTATTATGACTGGGCGGGCAATTCGCCTGAAACAGCGTACATTAAAGAAATGGAACTGGTGCGCGGCAATGTGGGCATTTCCGATGTGTCATCGCTCGGCAAAATTGATGTGCAGGGGCCAGACGCCGCTGAATTCCTCAACAGGGTTTATGTGAATGGCTTTGCAAAACTTCCCGTGGGCCGCGCCCGCTATGGGGTGATGCTGAATGATGATGGCATTGTGCTGGACGATGGCACGACCAGCCGCATATCCCACACCCAATTCTACATGACCACCACAACAGCCCAAGCTGGCGAGGTGATGAGCTGGCTTGAGTATCTTTTGCAAATGCACTGGACCGATTTGAATGTGCATGTAACATCGCTCACCGATGAGTGGGGCGGAATGGCCGTAAGCGGGCCTAATGCGCGCCGCGCTTTGCAACTGGCATTCCCTGATGTGGACGTGACCACCGAGGCGCTGCCTTATATGGGCGTGATGGAGATTGAATTGGAAGGTGTGCCAGTTCGCATTCTGCGTCTCTCATTCTCTGGCGAATTGGCTTATGAAGTCCATTGCTCTGCAAATTACACCACGGCCCTCTGGGAGCATATTTTGGTGAGCGCGGATTCTCTCGGCATCAAGCCTTACGGCCTTGAAGCACTTGCATCACTGCGCATTGAAAAAGGCCATGTGGCCGGTGCTGATCTGGACCATCGCAATACGCTCGATGATTTGGGTCTTGGCAAAATGGCGGGCAAGGAAAAAGATTATGTGGGCAAAGCGCTCCGCTTCCGTGAAGATTGCCAGGCCCCAGTGCGCTGGAGCCTTGTTGGCATCGAGTGCATGGAAGACGGCAAGAAACTGCGTGGCGGTGCGATACTTTTTGCAGCTTCGGATGAAATTAAAGGTCATGGTCGTGGCTATATCACATCGGTCACGTGGTCCACTGAACTCAACAAATTTATAGCACTCGCTTTATATAATGGCGGCCTGAAACATGAAGGTGAAGACATCATCTGCGCCTTCCCGTTGAAAAATGAGAATGTGAAAGCGCGGATTGTATCGCCCCACTTTATCGACAAAGCCGGAGAACGCCTCCATGCTTGAAGCCTCATCCGCCCTGGTCAGTGTCAAACCTTATGTCAGCAGTCTGCTTACAATTGTTGAAGCACCTGATTTCACACTCACGCAATATGCAGGTGCGGAAAAAGATTTGAGGAAAGCGTTGGGCAAATTTCCAGCCCGTATAGGCATTGTACAGGATAATCTGTTGCGCGTGAGCCCAATACAAATCTGGTCGCTGAATGAAGCTGTCGAAGCACCAAATTGTTTTGTCACACCGCTCTCTTCCAGCCGCACCCGTATTGAAATCTCAGCCGTGCCCGCCCGCGATGTCTTGGCCAAATGCGCTGCCATTGATTTTCACAAAAGCGAATTCAAACCAAACACCTTTGCCCAAACAGGCATCCATCATGTGCCGGTGCTCATCCATTGTGTGGCAGATGAAATTTTTCATGTCTATGTCCTGCGAACATTCGCCTTATCGATCTGGGATCATTTAACCGACGCCGCTTTGGAGTATAAATGATGCAAGATATTCTGGACCTTGGACGATATCCACTCGACAAGCCCGGAACACCAGAATGGAACGAACTTGTCTCTCGCTGCCAGGCTGATCTGGCGAAAGAGGGCATGTTCAATCTCTGTGGCTTGGTGAAGCCAGCAGCCTTGCTGAAAACCGTGGCGGAAATTCAACCTGTGATGGATACGCTGTCTTTCGTACACAAGCGCAGCCACAACATTTATTTCCGTAAGGAAATTCCAGAACTGGCGGCAGACCATCCAGCTTTGCTCAAGGTGGATACCATCAACCACACAGTCTGTGCCGATCAAATTTCACAATCGACAATCATGTGGATTTATGAATGGTCACCTTTCATTGTCTTCCTCGCGGCTTGCATGGCAAGCAGGCGCTCTATCCGATGCGCGATGAACTGGCCCGCGTGAACGTGATGGCCTACCGCGAAGGTGAAACTCTCAACTGGCATTTCGACCGCAGCGAATTCACCACCACATTATTGTTGCAAGCCCCCGAGCAGGGCGGCGATTTTATCTATCGCACTGATTTGCGTAACGAAGACAATCCGAACTACGATGGCGTGGCAAAACTATTACGCGGCCAAGACGCCGATGTGAAAGCCCTAGAAGTGAGTGCCGGAACCCTCAACGTATTCCGCGGCAAAAACACCGCACATAAAGTGTCGACCGTCCGCGGAACCAAAGAACGCCTGATCGCCGTGTTCAGCTATTTTGACAGACCTGGCGTAGTGTTCACGAAAGAAGATCAGATGGGCTTCTATGGGCGGAGCGCTTAACTGCGCATCCGCTCCCCTTTCGGATCAAACAGCGGTTCAAGCACAATGGTCGCTTTACGCATTTCGCCAATGATTTCAATTTCAAAACCAGTCTCATCCACCAGCTCCTTCGGCACATAACCTTGCGCCATGGACTTGCCTAGGTAATGCGCATATCCGCCGGATGTGGCCCAGCCCACTACCTTGCCCTTGTGGAAAATCGGCTCATCGCCCAACACGTCAGCATCAGACGCATCGACCACCATGGAAACACGGCGCAGCTTTCCGCCTTGCTGTTTTTCAGTGCGCGCCGCTTCAAGCCCGATGAAATCATTTTTGGTGAGATCAACAAACCGGTCCATGCCCGCTTCAAACGCTCCGTAAATGGGGCGCAACTCACGGAACCATGTGGGGAAGTTTTTCTCCAACCGCATGGCAAGCAAGGCCCGCATGCCGAAATTCACAATGCCATGTGTCGCACCTGCTTTCATGATCTGCGCATAAAGGCGGCGTTGATAGTCGGGTTTTACCCAGATTTCATAACCAAGATCGCCAGTATACGTGACGCGGTTGATGAGGGCTGGGCAGTTGCCAATGTCAAAGGTCCGGTGATCCATGAATTTGAATGCGGCATTCGACACATCTTCATCGGTGAGGGCTTGCAACACTGCGCGGGATTTCGGACCAGCGATGGAGAGGCCAACTAGACCCATATCGAGGCGTTCGATTTTCACAGAACCATCCGTAGGCTGATGAATTTCAAACCAGCGCATGTGATAAATTTGCGCCTGGCTGGAACCCCACATATAGAATGTTTCAGCGGCGGCCTTGGCAATGGTAAAATCACCAATCAATTTGCCATTTTCATTTAGCATAGGCGTTAAAACGATGCGTCCCACTTTCGGCATCTTGTTGGTCATCATACGCGAAAGAAATGCCTCGGCGCCAGAACCGGTGAAACGGTACTTCGCAAAATTGGCAATTTCGGTTACACCCACGCCATTACGCGTGCCCAAAACTTCGGCCTTAACATGTTCAAAATCATTCGAGCGGTGGAAGGATACAATGTCTTTTGGCTCAACGCCCTTTGGCGCAAACCACAGGGGCGTTTCCAAGCCCCAGCTATTGCCCATCACTGCACCTTGGGCAATCATTGCGTCATAAAGTGCCGTTGTCTGTTGTGGCCTCGCAGCGGGCAATTCCTCATTGGGAAACTGGATCGAGAATCGCCGACCATAAGTTTCACGCACTTTTTCATTGGTGTAAGACCGGGTGGCCCATTCGCCATACCTTGCATTGTCCATGGCCCACACATCAAAGCCAGGATCACCATTCACCATCCATTGCGATAGCGCCAAGCCAACACCGCCGCCTTGGCTGAAGCCTGCCAGCACGCCGCAGGCCAGCCAATAATTCTGCACACCCTGCACAGGGCCAATAAGCGGGTTTCCATCAGGCGTAAATGTAAACGGCCCATTGATCACTTTCTTGATGCCAGCTTTGGCAAGAGCCGGAAAATGCTTGTAGCCCAGCTCCAGATTATGAGCGATCCGGTCCAGATCCGGCTGGAACAATTCGCGGCCAAATTCCCACGGCGTGGTTTTGGGGCTCCAAGGACGGCAGTCCTGTTCATAAGTGCCAAGCACCAGACCGGAACGCTCCTGCCGCATGTAAATTTCAGATTTGAAATCGATGATATGCGGCAACTCATGACCATGGGATTTATTGAATTCAATCACCTCTGGCACGTCATCTGTCACCAGATATTGATGCGCCATGGCCAGCACTGGAAGTTCCAGCCCCACCATGCGGCCCACTTCACGCGCCCATAACCCGCCAGCATTTACCACATGCTCGGCATGGATATTGCCTTTTTCGGTGATCACATCCCAAGAGCCATCCTTGCGGTGCTGCAATTCTGTAACCCGTGTGCCCTGATAAATTTCAGCACCGCCAATGCGTGCCGATTTTGCGTAAGCGTGCGTCGTGCCTTCAGGATCAAGATTGCCATCTGCGGCATCCAGCATGGCGCCGACAAAATATTTTTCTTCGAGCAGTGGATTGAGCTTCTTGGCCTCGTGCATTGAAAGCATTTCAGTTTCGAGACCTAGATAGCGGGCCCGCGCATGAGCCATTTTCAGCCATTCCATGCGTTCATTGCTATCGGCTAAAATCAAACCACCAGAGCGATGCAAACCACACGATTGGCCTGAAATTTTTTCCAACTCATCATAAAGTCCAATCGTATAGCCCTGCAACTTGGCTACATTTGGATCACCATTCAATGTGTGAAATCCGCCAGCGGCGTGCCAGGTGGAACCGGAAGTCAGAATATCGCGCTCCACCAGAACCACATCAGTCCAACCGGCCTTGGTGAGATGATAAAGCACCGAACAGCCCACCACACCACCACCAATCACCACCACCCGCGCCGAAGTCTTCATGTTTTTTCCCTCTCTTAAACCGTGATTCCCGCCCAGTCGGGAATCCAACCCAATATAGAATATCGAGCAAAGTTGGATTCCTGCCTGCGCGGGAATGACGGCTGGACGGGAGCTTAGCTGTGTAAATTTTTTGCCGCAATTGTCATTTGGGTGAGTTTATTTCAACCCACGTTTTTGCCCGGGTGGCGGGTCTTAACAAACCATTAACCGCCGCACTGAGTCTGTTCCAACTCCGAAAACGAATTCTTAATTGCACACCCCTAGAGTTGGGGTCGTAAGTTGAGTGCGGATGGATTCCAAAATGACCATGCAAAAAAGACGTGTCGGCGACCAGCCCACTCCGCTGCTCTCCATCGTTGTGCCCATGTACAATGAAGAAGAGGGCACTGAGCTTTTTTTCAACCGTATTATCCCCGTTTTGAAATCCGTTACTGAAGATTTTGAAATCGTTTGCGTGGATGACGGCAGCACTGATCGCACCATGATGAAACTGATGCAGGCCAATATACGGGACCAGCGCATTAAGGTGCTCAGCCTGTCGCGTAATTTCGGCAAGGATACAGCACTTTCAGCAGGCCTGGATTATGCCCGGGGCCAAGCCGTCATTCCCATTGATGCCGATTTGCAGGACCCACCGGAACTGATCGTCGAAATGGTGCAAAAATGGCGTGAAGGTTATGAGGTTGTTTTTGCCCGCCGTGCCGATCGTGGCACTGACGATGCTTCAAAGCGCATCACCGCGGGCCTGTTTTACCGTGTCTATAATTGGATCGCCGATGTGCGCATTCCTGACAACACCGGCGATTTTCGCTTGATGGATCGGCGTGTGGTCGATGCTGTAAAAAATCTGCCCGAAAAAACCCGTTTCATGAAAGGTCTTTTTGCTTGGGTGGGGTTTAAACAAATTGGCTTGGATTGCCGCCGTGAAGAACGTGCAGCGGGTGTTACCAAATGGCGTTATTGGAAACTGTGGAATTTTGCTATTGATGGCATTACTGGGTCTTCGACTGTACCATTGCGCATCTGGACATATTTTGGCGTGGCGCTTGCCGTTTTCGCCAGCATTTATGCGGTGTGGATCGCCATTCACACCATGCTTTACGGCACGAACATGCCTGGCTACTCTTCCTTAATGGTTACCGTTTTAATGCTGGGTTCAATGAACATTATCGCCACAGGCATTCTGGGTGAATATGTGGGCCGCATTTATAATGAAGTTCGCAATCGTCCCCTTTATCTCGTCCGCGAGACCAAGGGTCTCGAGACGCAAAGGGACAAAACCGGATCATGGAAAGAAACGTCTACCAACGCCTCGATCAACTCGAGGGAAACCATTGGTGGTTCTGCGCGCGCCGTAAGATATTAAATTCGGTCATTGAACGTTTCGCGCCAAAACGCCCAAACCTTCGGGTGATGGAAGCAGGTTGCGGCACGGGCGGCAATCTTCACATGCTTGCAAAATTTGGCAAGCTCGATGCCTTCGAGCTTGATGATGAAGCCCGCAACATTGCCAAAGGCAAAATGCCGATGGATATTAAAAGCGGAATGCTGCCGGACCACATTCCTTATGCCCCCGGGAAATTTGATGTGGTGGTGGCTTTTGATGTGATCGAACATGTGGAAAAAGATGTAGAAAGCCTCGCGAGTCTCGGCAAGCAATTGGCCCCTGGTGGTCGTTTGGTGATGACGGTTCCGGCGCTTCCATGGTTGTGGAGCAAGCATGATGAGACCCATCATCATTACCGCCGCTACACTCGCAAAGTGTTGAACGACACATTGATCAAAGCCGGCCTGCAACCGGTGCGCATTAGTTATTTTAATACGTTGTTGTTTCCTTTGATTGCAGGATTGCGCCTGACACGCAAAGCCTTTGGCCTGAAGGAACAGGCTGATGATGCTATGCCATCGTCAATCACCAATCGCATATTGAAAGCCGTGTTCGGTTTCGAAAGCAATTTCATTGGTCGCATTCCCATGCCCATTGGCGTTTCACTCTTAGCGGTGGCCCGACGCAGTTCATGAACGCATTTCTAAAACAGCTCACCAAATTTGCCTCAGTGGGCGCGGTGGCAACAGGCATTCATGTGGCTATGGCGCTGCTCTTTAATTCCGTGCTTGGAATAACAGCTTTGTCTGCAAATGTTTTGGCGTTTCTATCCGCATCAATTTTCTCATATCTGGGTAATTGGCTTTGGACTTTTGGTAAAGTGGGAACGCTTGCAAAATCTTTGCCGCGCTTTGCCTTTCTGAACCTGGCCTGCTTCACAGTGAATCAAACGATTGTCTATTTTGTAGTTGTCATTTTAAAATTACCACTAACTGTAGCCATGGTACCTGTCATCGCTATCATTCCAGCGTTCAGTTTTTGGCTCAACAAAAGCCGAGTCTTCATTGCAGCATAAAAAAGGCCCCGCATTGTTGCGAGGCCCTTTCGATAAATCAAAAAAATTTAGATTGATTCTTTCACTTCTTTAGCAGCACGGAAAGCTAACTTCTTTGAAGCCTTAATTTTAATTTGTTCGCCAGTCAGCGGGTTGCGACCCAGGCGGGCAGGGCGCTTTTTCACTTGGAAAATGCCAAGACCTGTGACGCGAACTTTGTGACCCTTCTTGAGGTTCTTCACAATGATCTCAACAAAGTCAGCCAACAAAGCTGCAGCAGCTTTCTTTGACATTTCATGTGTCTCAGCAATCTCTGCCGACATTTTCGTCAACGCAACTGTCAGTACTTTTTCATCAGCCATGATCATCTCCTCTTTGGCGTTTCGAATCATAATCCGCAAAAACTACATGACAGTGTGTATCATTAAAACCCTTATTTTTAGGGGGTGTTTTGAATCAGGAATCGATAAACCCCAGAAAATACGCGGTTAATTTTATGTTAACGGTCTTGCGTTAAAAATAATCAAATAAAATCAATAGATTAAGGGAAAATCAAACAAAATCGACGTGATTTTTGAGCAGAATTTTTCCCAAATTATGCTTTTCGCACAAGCGGTTGAGATCATTCTGTCGGCGTGAAATATTGTCTTCACCCGACATATTTTGCGCATGAACGCGAATATCAACGACAGTTTGCTGCGCGTGGTGAATATGATGGCCCGCCCGCGCCACCCGCAAATACCAATCCCAATCGGCATAATAGGGCATGGTTTCATCAAACAAACCCAGCTCATCGTGGAGTTTTGCTTCGTAACATAATGCAGAAATCAGGATTGTATTGTCATGAGCTAAACTCTCTGCATTTGCATCAAGCGAAAATGATTTCGCTGTGCCGTCAACAAATTGCATCAAACCGTCAGCAAAATATAAACCGCCATTAACGTCTAATACTGAAGCTGCCTGCGATAGAAAATCGGGGTCTGTCCACACATCATCATCATCCAAAAACGCAATGAACCGCCCCTGTGCATTTTGAACTGCCATGTTGCGCGCAGAATTGAGACCGCGCATGTGATTATCAAGAATGCGCACCCGAGCATCAGTTTGATCTGGAATAAGCTCTGTCCCATCATTCACCACCAGAACTTCGAGCCCGATTAGTCTCTGCTTCAGCACACTGGCAATGGCCTCACCCACAAATTCAGGCCGATCTCGCGTGGGAACAATGACAGAAAAAATCAGTGCCGGATTATTTGGCATCACGGGCGCGCAGCCATTGCAGATTCGGATAGGCCACCGGCTCCTTACTGTTGAAAAAATAACGCCGAAAAATTTCGCGGTAGCCCTTCATCACATAATTCTTGTTTCTGTCTAAGAACTGCGCGCGCTGGTCTTTGTAAAAAGATGGTAACTTATACCATGCCAATGATGGCCGATCATGGTGGGCAATGTGCAAATTATTATTGAGAAACAGCAGCGACCAAAATGGCGACGCCTCCACCACAATAGTGCGTGGACCAATATCTTCAGCCGCTTGGTGCTCACAAAACGAACGGATCAGAGCCAATGATATGGCGGGGTAAGCGATCAACAATACATATTGCCAGAGTGGCATTCCCGCCCAAACAACAAAAGCACACACCAGCGCAATCGACACGGCGAACAAGCCCCAGCATTTCACGATGTCACGCCGTCCGCGAAAAATCTCCGTCAATTCACCAGACCAAAACCGAATAATACCCACCGCGGGCCCAATCAACATGCGGCCAAACAAAGTATTGTTGAATTGGAACAAAGCGCGTTTTACGCCGGGCATCGCAACCCAACCTTCCGGCAGCAAATAATATGATTCAGGGTCCATCACCGGGCAAGTGAGGTGAGCGTCGATATGATGGGCGATGTGCGTGTCGCGGTAACGCCCATAGGGCAGCCACATGTGCGGCACGATGAAAACCAGTGCTTCATTAACGCGACGCTTGCGGGTGGGGTGGCCATGCAGCACTTCATGTTGCAAAGATGAATGTAGACATGCGGCATAAGACCCAATCGGCAAAATAACCCACCAAGGGATAATTGCGTGAAACCACACCAGCGTGATCAGCACTACGTAAACCGTGACGATTAAAGCAATTGTCAACCATTCAATTTGGGATACGCGTATCGAGTTCATATGGGAATTTCTATTGGTTGCTGTTGCGCGATTCTATATGCTGCAAGCACGCTAACACAAGGCCCTTCACAGCAAATGATTGTCGCATCTCTTCCCCACCTTGCTTCATTGCCAATGTATGACTGGCCGGAAATTAGGGAGCAAACCGATACGTTTTGGCAAGGCCTTGCCAAACATGCAGGCCTCGAGGGCGAACTGGATCGTAAAACCGAATATGGGGAACTTTGGCGCAACCCAAACCTTATGTTCAGCCAAACCTGCGGTTATCCTTTCTCACATAGTTTCAAAGGTTTGTTAAACTATATTGCGACCCCACATTATGTTGCCGATGGCTGTGACGGAGCCAATTACTGCAGTGTGATTTTCGCGCGAGAGCAAAAACCCTTGGCCGATTTTTACGGTTCAACGGCCGCCATAAACACCGCAGATTCGATGTCAGGAATGCTGGCGTTAAAACTGGTCTTTGCTCCCCATGTGCAAGGTGGTGAATTCTTTCGTCGCATCAAAATCACTGGCAGCCACCGCAGTTCTCTAAAAGCTGTTCGCACCAAATATGCCGATGTCTGCGCCATTGATGCTGTATGTGTGGCCCTCGTCAAAAAATATTGCCCGCAAGAATTGGAGGGGCTTGTTGAGATTACACGTTCTTCTTCAGTTCCGGTTTTACCTTTTGTCACCAGAGCGGGGGACCCCGCGCAACTTGTTGCTGCATTGGAAAACACTTTTGCTGATCCCCAATTAAAACCAGCTCGAGAAGCGCTTTTGCTCAAAGATTATTCAGTGTTGCCCAATGGTGCATATGACAAAATTCTGGATTTGGAAAACGCATTGCCGCCGTTCAATTTATGATTTGGCAGGAACTGTCTCGTTTGCAGCGGGGCGGCAGGCTGTGAACTCTTCGCGCATTTCACAATGTAGCGAGAGCAGATGCAGCTTTGGATATCTATCAGAGGGAAAAGCTTCCGGCACCCGCAATTTAATATAACCAATCAGACAGCCAATCGTAACATCAGCTTGACTCATGTGCAAATCTGAAAACCACGGCGTTCCGCATTGTTTTTCAAGCTCCACCAAACTGGCATTGAGCTGCGAAAGGCAACGCTGTTCCCAGTCTTTCGAGATGTGATTCTTGTCGTGATAATAACGTTCAAAAAACGTTGCCATAGTTTTATCCATAGCCCCGGTTGCCAAAGCCACCGCCTTTAAAACCTTGCGCCGTTCCAGCCCATTGCCCGGCGTAAGTGACCGCACTTGCCCGGCTACATGATCGAGATGGTCAATGATGGCGCCTGAATCAATCAGTGTCTCACCCGTTTCTAAAATCAGAGAAGGCACACGGACGAGGGGATTAATTTCACCCATTTTCTTGAAATCACCAAACACCGAAAGCGGCTGACGTGTGAACGGCATGTGATAGTGATGCAGCGTGACAGCGACACGGCGCACATAGGGCGAGTCATATTGGCCAACTAAGATCATGGTTACATCATTGCGCTGTTATGCGAGGCGATCAAGTACTCTTTCACGCCCGATCAGCGGCAGCAGCGCTGCCAATTCAGGCCCATGATCCAAGCCTGTTAGTGCCAAACGCAAAGGCATGAACAGGGTCTTGCCTTTGCGATCCGTCGCGGCTTTCACACCCTCAGTCCACGCTTTCCAAGTGGTTCCATCCCAAGGTTCCGGCGGCAATGATGCACGCGCAGTTGCGATGAAAGCTTTATCTTCCTCCGCCACAACACCTTTGATTCTATTTGTCATAACATCGGCCCAAGTCTTTGTATCACTTAGCTTTTCAATGTTTCCACGAACTGCCAACCAGAACGCTTCTGAGCCACCCTCAACACGATATTTCACCGCTTCCCATGGTGTCATGTGGAGGAGCTTGGCATTCAGTGCAGCCAGTTCAGCCTCATCAAAGCGGGCCGGGGTGCGCGATAGTTTTGCCAGATCAAAACCATCGACCAGTTCCTTAATATCCGTGCACGGATGAATATTATCTGATGTTCCTAGCAACGAAGCATGGCTAACCACGGCCATGGCTTCCAAGCCACTGTCGCGGAATTGTTGAATAGAAAGTGAACCCAAACGCTTCGACAAGCCCTTGCCATCAGCGCCCGTTAGCAAACTGTAATGCGCATAAATCGGCGATGCGCCCGAAATCGCTTCGCTGATTTCAATTTGCACTGCCGTATTCACAACATGGTCCTCACCGCGGATCACATGGGTGATATTGAAATCAATATCGTCGATCACTGACGGCAGGGTGTAGAGATAAGTGCCATCCTCACGGATCAGGACCGGATCAGACAGCGTGGATGAATTTATATGCACCGGACCACGGATCAAATCATCCCACGTCACATCTTCATGCTTCAATTTAAATCGCCAATGCGGTTTGCGGCCTTCAGCCAAAAACGCTTCGGTTTCTTCCTTCGTCAGCTTCAACCCTGCACGATCATATACCGGTGGCAAGCCTCGCGCCTGCTGACGCTTGCGGCGGCGGTCCAGCTCATCGGCAGTTTCATAGCACGGATAAAGAAATCCTCGCGCCCGCAAATCATCGGCCACGGTATCATAACGATCAAAGCGTTTCGACTGCCACTCGATGCGATGTGGCTTTATCCCAAGCCATGCCACATCGGTGGCAATGCCTTCAGCGAATTCCTGCGTTGAACGCGCCGTATCGGTATCATCATAACGCAGAATAAATTGTCCGTCATACTTCAGTGCAAATAACCAATTGAGCAGGGCGGCTCTAGCATTACCAATGTGAATGCGGCCAGTGGGGGAGGGTGCGAAGCGAACAATTTTCATAGCGGAAAGCGGTAGCGATCTATATGTTATCCGTCAAGAATGGAGATAAAATTATGAAAAAACGGCAATTGGGGACGGGCGGCCCAATGGTGAGTGAAATTGGCTTAGGGGCCATGAGCTTCGCCGGAGCCTTCGGGCCAACTGACGTTGCCGCAAGCCACCGCACGCTTGATGCGGCTTTGGAGTTGGGCATAACCCATATCGACACCGCTTTGATTTATGGCCCTTACACATCCGAAACCATTATTGGTGATTATTTCCGCAATAACCCCAGCGCAAAAGCAAAGTTTACCGTTGCAACCAAAGGCGGCATTGTCCCAGACCCACGCGGAATCGACAACACCAAAAAATTTCTCACTGAAAGTGTGAATTCCTCTTTGCAGCGTTTAGGTTTAGAAAGCATCGACCTTTATTATATTCACCGTCGTCAATTTGATCTGCCTATTGAAGATGTGATGAGCACTTTGTTGGAAATTAAGACCCAAGGCAAAATTAAAGCCATTGGCTTTTCTGAAATTGCACCAGCATCTCTCGTCCGCGCAAGCGCAGTTGGCCCAGTGGCGGCGGTTCAAAGTGAATATTCGTTGTGGACCAGATTGGCTGAGTTGGGCATGGTGCAAACATGCAAAAAACTGGGCACGGCCTTTGTGGCTTTCTCGCCTTTGGCACGCGGAGCACTGAGTGACGTAGTGCTTAATCCCTCAGATTTCGCTGATACCGATTTCCGCAAAGGTTTACCGCGTTTTCAACCTGATAATTTTAAGCGCAACATGGAGATGACGGACAAATTCAAGGCTTATGCCAAGCAACAGGGCTGGAAAGCTGCCAGCCTCGCCATTGCATGGGTGCTGGCCCAACATCAACATATCATTCCCATTCCAGGAACCAGAACGGCTGAACACTTGGCAATGCTGGCTGCTGGGGCCGAGATAAAACTATCAGCCCAGCACCTAAAGGAGATTAGCGAAATCCTTCCCACAGGCTTTGCGCACGGCAATCGCTATTCCGAGGCGGCACAGGCGAGTGTGGAGATTTATTGTTAATCCTTAACTGATTTGATCTCTGAACCCATTGGTAATCGGATAACGTCGGTCTCGGCCAAAATTGCGGCGCGTGATTTTAACACCCGGTGCTGCTTGGCGGCGTTTATATTCGGCCACATAAAGCATGTGTTGTATGCGTCTGATGAGAGCCGGTTCATGCCCGCGCAAAGCAATCTCAGCTAGTGTTTGCTCACGCTCCACCAAGCCTTCAAGAATATCATCCAGCACGGCATAGGGCGGCAGGGAATCTTGATCGGTTTGGTTGGGACGAAGTTCGGCGGTGGGTGCTTTGGTGATAATGCGTTCGGGGATTACAGCACTTTGCGTGTTGCGCCACGAAGCCAAGCGATAGACTTCCATTTTGTAAACATCTTTAATCGGGTTAAATCCGCCATTCATGTCACCATAAAGTGTTGCATAGCCCACGCTCATTTCCGATTTATTGCCCGTGGTCAAAACCATGGCGCCAAATTTATTGGAAATCGCCATGAGGATGACACCGCGTGAGCGCGACTGTAAATTCTCCTCAGTCACACCCGATGTGGTGCCTTCAAACATCGGGCCAAGGGCTGACAAAAATCCTTCCACAGGTTCTTTGATCGGCACAACATCATAACGCACACCCAGCAATGCAGCACATTCTTTCGCATCCACCAAACTGTCTTCGCTGGTGTAAGCATAAGGCAACATCACGCAGTGAACACGAGACGCGCCCAAGGCATCCACCGCCATGGCCGCGACCACTGCAGAATCAATACCACCGGACATGCCCAGCACAACACCGGAGAATTTATTTTTATCAACATAATCACGAAGGCCAAGCACGCAGGCCTTCCATGTCTCTTCTTCATTCTCAGGAAGCTTGGCCACTTCGCCTGTCGTCATGCTCCAGCCATTTGGCCCACGCAGCCATTCAGTAATGGCGACAGCCTCTTCAAACATTGGCATTTGAAGCGCGAGCGAACGATCTGCATTTAAAACAAACGATGCTCCATCAAAAACCAGCTCATCCTGGCCACCCACTTGGTTGAGATAGACCAGAGGCAATCCAGTTTCAGTGACACGTGCCACAACAAGATTCAAACGCACATCATCTTTGTTGCGCTCAAATGGCGACCCATTGGGCGAGAGTAAAATCTCGGCACCGGTTTCGGCCAAAGTTTCGCAAGTTTCTTCATTCCAAATATCTTCGCAAATGGGAACCCCAATGCGAACCCCTTTGAATGAAATTGGCCCCGGCTGTGGCCCCGGTTGAAACACCCGTTTTTCATCAAACACGCCATAGTTTGGTAAATCATATTTATGGCGAACGGTTTCAATCTTGCCATCGTTCAAAAACGCCATTGAATTATGGAGCTTATCGCCTTCGCGCCCAGATTCCAACCAAGGCAGACCGATGAGGATGGCCGGGCCATGGCTAAATTCAGCAGCCAGTACTTCGGCAGCGGCTTTACAGGCTTTCACAAACGAAGGCCGCAGAACCAAATCTTCAGGCGGATATCCAGACAAATAGAGTTCAGGAAACAACACCAAATCCACGCCGTTCAGTTTTGCGATTTCAGCTTTGGCTTTCGCCAAATTTGCTGCAACACCACCAACAATGGGGTTCAACTGGGCCAAGGCAATGATGAGTCTGTCTGTCATAATGTTGGCTCTTAGCGCATCGGCAAAGTTTTGCAAAACCAGCCTTGCAAATCGTTGCCCGAACCGCCAAATTCAACCCACATAATTCTTGAGGAGTAACCCATGCGTTTAGATGAACAGCGGCCCAGTGATAATGTTGAAGATCAACGTAGCGGCGGAGGTGGCAGTTTTGGCGGCGGCGGTGGCGGCCCATCAGGCTTGGGCGGCGGTGGCGGTGGATTAAGCGGCGGCATAATTTCATTGCTGTTCAGCACGCTGGGATTTCGCGGCATAGCGATACTCGCGGTTGTTTACTTCGCATTGAAATTCTTTGTCGGCATTGACCTCATTAATCTGATCAATGGCGGTGGCATGTCTTTGCCGGGTGGCCACAGTCAAATACAGATGCCAGACACATCTGCGAATACTCAAATGTCACAAGCCAATGGCAATGGCGTAAGTGGAGGTGGCGTGGCTGGCAATGACGTGACAACAACTGACGCTGGAAAAGATTTCGTGTCTCGTGTTCTCGGTTCCACTGAAGATGTGTGGGCAAGCGTGTTCAAATCCATGGGCAAGCAATATGAACAACCAAAATTGGTTTTGTTCACCGGCTACACTCAATCCGGTTGTGGCACCGCTCAATCGGCCATGGGCCCCTTTTATTGCCCCAATGACCACAAGGTCTATATCGATCTGGCTTTCTATCAAGACATGAAAAACAAGTTGGGTGCTCCCGGCGATTTCGCGCAAGCTTACGTGGTGGCTCATGAAGTGGGCCATCACGTGCAAACCTTGCTGGGTATTACTCAGCAAGTGGAACAAGCCCGTTCCGGCGCTTCTGAAGCAGATGCTAACGCCCTTTCAGTGCGCACCGAATTACAGGCCGATTGTTTTGCTGGCATTTGGGCTACGGCTGCTGATGCCACCAAACACATTTTGCAATCCGGTGATATTGAGGAAGCTTTGAATGCCGCCAGCCAAATTGGGGATGATCGCTTGCAAAAGCGCAGTCAAGGCTACGCTGTACCTGATACATTCACGCACGGCACCTCTGAACAACGCGTGAAATGGTTTAAGCAAGGACTTGTTGCCAAAGGCTTGAATGATTGTGACACTTTTAGTGCAGATCCGCTCTAAACACGCTTAATAGGCCGTTTAAATGTGGGACTTGGCAACACCGCATTTACCTTGCTGTTAAAAACGAGCGCACAAAGAACCGCCATTTACCCTAGCGTTAACACCCGCCTGTCACACCCAGAAGCAGTTAATTGGGTGGGACCTATAATGGATAGACCTTTTGCAAATGCTGAAGTGGCGCAACGCCTGCTGAAGAGCGCTGATATTTGCGTGCTGGTCATCGCCACCTTCATTGTTTCACTGCAGCATATTCAACTATTTGAGGCGAACGTTCCCGGTCTTTTGGCGTTCAGTTCTATGGCCTTGTCTTTTCTTGTGGTCTACGTGATGCGTGGTTTGGGTCAGTATGAACCTCAACACTTGGCGCATGGTATCAAATCAATTCTCGCGGCTCTTGCTGTTTCCGGAACGTGTGGAGCCGCCTTCTATCTCATGTCATCAGAATTGGGTTTTGGCTTAACCAAAACGTGGGCATCGGTCTGGCTACCGCTGTGCGTTGTGCATTTCACGCTCACACGATTAATCGTTCAGTCTTGGGCAAAACCTATTGCCGATAAAGGCCGATTTCGCCAACGCATTGCTATTGTGGGCGGCGGCAAGGCCGCTGAGGACGCGATTATCACACTTGAAAAATCTCCTCATCTCAACATTGAAATCGTGGGATTGTTTGATGATCGTTATGACAATCGCAGCCCGGATTCAGTGCGCAAACATAAGAAACTTGGCAAAATCGCCGACCTTGCCGACTATGCACGCAGCCATGCCGTCGATCTCATTATTGTTGCAATCCCGATGTCGGCTGAACAGCGCCTGCTCCAAATTCTGAAACGCCTGTGGGAATTGCCCGTTGATATTCGCGTCAGCGGTCAAGCAGCCATCCTCAAACTTTCGCCACGCGCTTATACGTATATAGGTGAGCTTCCATTGCTTGCAGTCTTTGATCGTCCGCTGAATGGCTGGAGTCAGTTTTTGAAAGACACCATGGACCGCGCCATTGCAGTGCTCGCCATTATCATGCTTTTTCCGGTCATGCTCGCTGTTGCACTTGCTGTGCGACTTGAAAGCAAAGGTCCGATTATTTTCAAACAGAAGCGTTTTGGTTTTAACAATGAACTCATTCAAGTGTTCAAATTTCGTTCCATGTATACTGATATGGCGGATGCCTCTGCTGCAAAACTTGTCACCAAGAATGATCCGCGTGTCACAAAAGTGGGCCGCATCATTCGCAAAACCTCACTTGATGAACTGCCGCAACTCTTCAACGTTTTGACTGGACAGCTATCCTTGGTGGGTCCGCGCCCGCACGCTACCCAAGCCAAAGCCGCTGGCACATTATATGATGATGTGATCGATGGTTACTTCGCTCGCCACAAAGTGAAACCTGGCATAACCGGATGGGCGCAAATCAATGGCTGGCGTGGTGAAACCGATACCTATGAGAAGCTAGAACAACGCGTGAAGCATGACCTTGAATATATCGATCGCTGGTCACTCGGTCTTGATCTGATGATCTTAGCCAAAACCCCGCTAGCACTGCTAAAAAACGAAAACGCATATTAGTTCATATTCCCTTTCAAGTTGTAATCATCCGTTTGTATAGTGCAGGAATGGTGTTAAGGTCTGCCCACGTCTGCCGTGGGGCGAGGCGAATCACTTGGGAGGGAACACTATGAAAGATCTTATTATTCAATTGATCATCGGCGCTATCGGCGGCAACGGAGCTGGCGCAATTTTAAAAAACCAAAGCCTCGGCACAATGGGCAACACTATTGCGGGTGTTGTTGGCGGCGGTCTCGGTGGCCAAATTCTTAGTCAATTGTTGAATCATCCAGCAGCTGATGCTGTTGCGGGTGCTGCAGCTTCTGGCAATTTGGTTGCTGACATTGCTGGCGGCGGCATTGGCGGCGCAGTTTTGATGATCATCGTTAGCGTGATCAAAGGCATGAAGAACAAAACAGCCTAATTCGGTGGTGTTCGAAGCCACGAGGGCACCCCAGAAGGGTGCCCTTTTTATTTGGAAAACGCGCTTAGATATTTTTCGCATAGGGCTGCTGTGCCCTGAGTGTAATCCAACCCCATAGCCTGCGCCAATTCGGTTTCACGATGCGACCCAATCCAAGCCACTAACAACAATCGCCGCAACATAATGAATGTTGGAATTTCATTTTCATCTTCAATTGAAAGGTGAGCAAAACGGCGATAACCTGATTTCCATGATTCCATCAGCCCCGGCACTTTTGCATCATCTTCATAAAATGAAACCGTGGTCGCCGCATCATACATGAACCAGCTGAAGCCACAGTCGTCAAAGTCGATCACTTTCACATTCGAGCCATCAATCAGCACATTGGCTAAACGCAAATCGCCATGCACTAAACCAAATCGATCCGCGCCTTTGCCATAGGCCATCAACCGTTGCTTTATCAAATCTACCGCCCGTCCAAATAATTTGATCCGCGGCACATCCATGCCCAACCCATCGCGCCATTGGCCCCAATGAGGTTGCGCTTCACCCAGACTCGTTTCAAAATTCCACGTGAAGCGCTGAAACCTTTCAGGCCTTACCCACGAGCGCGAATGGATGTGCATCCGCGCTGCCACTTCACCCAAAGCCTCGAAGGGCTTTTCGAGCGCATCAGACATGAGCGGCTGGCGTCCATCTTCCCAAGCAAACAAAACAACTTGCCGCCCCGCCATGAGAGCCGCCGAATAAACATCCTGAATATAGGCGCCGTCTCTTCCAAGGACGGGACGCGGTGTTATAGCAACGCCTGCGTCACGCAAAGCCATCATCCATGCAAGTTCAGAGTCGATGGCCATGCGGGAATGATAACCTTCACGGTGCACGCGCAACGCAAAACAAGGTCCCGCTCTAGGCGCGATTCTATAGGTCGCATTCTCTGAAAGATTGATCAGGTCAACTCGGGCATCGGATTCAATATCGAAATGCGACAATCCATGTCGAGCAAGGGCTAGCAAGCTAGCCAGATTTTCGCTCATTCATCGCCCCGATCGGTGGTAAACACTTTCGCAATATCCGCGCGCGACTGGTGTGCCAAATCCACCAAAGCTTTATCATCGCCTTGATGCGCTTGGGCTGGACGGAGGATCTTCTTATCATGGCGATGAAAAATATTAACGATAAATATCGATTGCCCCACCGGTGTTTTCAAGAACCCGCGTTCTTCCAAACTCTGTAAAATAATCGCTGTCGAAGACATGGCGAAGATAACACTAAATATTATGGCCTCGCGCCCCTCCCGTGCCACTAAAAGTGAGGCAGCAGTAATCACCACAGCGGTGCCCGTGATCTGCAAAAGCCCCAACCCAAAAATATGCTTGCGCAAAGCCCAGAGCTTGGCAGGCTCTAATTCCAAACCGACCAAGTACAACATCATAATCACGCCAAACTCGGCAAAATGCTTGACGGATTCCCCTGCGCCACCGATCAGACCCCACGCAGCGGGCCCAATAAAAGCGCCGACCAGCAAGAAACCCAGAATTGATCCAAGCCCCAATTTTTTAGCTATCGGCGCAGATGTGACGATTGCCAAAAGATAAATCAAACCGCTGAGTAGGAATTGATTGAGATTCATAAATATCGTTCCAAATGATTTTCCTATATGGAGTGCGAGTGACATGAAGGAAAGTGAAAATTCGGGAACAAAATGTACTCATATTTTTCGGCGGCAAGTGTATGCTCATTCATTAGAATAAGGGTTCTGAATAATGTCAGCTTATCGGATTGAAAAAGATTCAATTGGGGAAATGAAAATTCCTGAATCGGCTGACTATGGCATTCACACGGCAAGGGCTGTGGAAAATTTCCCGATCACCGGTGTGTTGTTGCGCCACTATCCTGAGCTCGTTCAATCTTTCGCAATGACAAAAAAAGCAGCAGCTCTGGCTAATTTGGAGTTGGGCACTTTAAATGCAGAAATTGCTGGCGCGATCATCGCAGCCTGCGATCAAATTATTGGTGGCGCAGGACATAAGTTTTTTGTCGTGGACATGCTGCAGGGTGGCGCAGGCACCTCCACTAACATGAACGCCAATGAAGTCATCGCCAACATGGCTTTGCGTCATATCGGGAAAAAACCCGGTGAATATAACTATATCAATCCCAATGATCATGTGAACCTATCGCAATCTACCAATGATGTTTATCCCACGGCGGTGCGTCTCACGATTTTGCGAAACTGCCCTGAACTTTTGGAAAGTCAAATTGCGCTCAAAGCTTCATTGCTTAAAAAGGCAGTTGAGTTTGATCACATCATCAAAGTGGGCCGTACGCAGTTGATGGATGCTGTGCCCATGCGTCTAGGCTCTGAGTTTCGCGCATTTGCAGTGACAGTGGGCGAAGATATTGATCGCTTGCGTGAATTCGCCAATCTGTTGCGCGAAGTCAATCTGGGCGGCACGGCCATTGGCACCGGCATCAACACGCCAGAAAATTATCCAGCCACCGTCATCCGTCACTTGTCGGAAGTTTCTGGTGTAAATTTGGTGACAGCCGGGGATTTAATTGAGGCCACTTCAGACATGGGTGCTTTCGTCACGTTCTCAGGCGTCCTTAAACGCATCGCCGTCAAGCTCTCAAAAATCTGCAATGATTTAAGATTATTGAACAGTGGCCCTCGTGCTGGGCTTGGTGAAATTCGCCTCCCATCAGTGCAGGCCGGTTCATCGATCATGCCAGGCAAAGTCAATCCAGTTGTGCCCGAAGTGGTCAATCAAATCGCCTATCAAGTGATCGGCAATGATCTCACGGTGACACTGGCGGCTGAAGCAGGGCAGTTGCAGCTTAACGCCATGGAGCCCGTCATTGTGTTCAACATCATGCAGTCCATGCGCATGTTAATGCGTGGCATGGTGGTGCTGCGTGAACGGTGCATTGATGGCATTGAAGCCGACGAAGAGCGCTGCCGTGAATTGCTCGATGGCTCGTTGGTTCTGGTGACAGCACTCAACCCCTATATCGGTTATAGCGAAGCCGCGCGCGTGGCTAAAATAGCGCTCAAAACGCGAAAGACCATTCGTGAAGTCGCATTGGCTGAGGGTCTGATGACTGAAGCGCAATTAGCCGAAGCATTCGAGCCAGAAAATTTACTCGGTGCCCACAAGACAAAGGCAAAACATTAGACCTTATCCTTCACCACCATGATCGGCATTTTATCGACAGTTTGAGCCCGTCGAAATTCATAAAGGGGCACCACGTCCGCCGCGGTCTTGGCCACATCCACCAAAACTTCCATGCCTGCACGGATAAACGCTTCGCTGCGCATATGATCAAGTAGAACCAAAAGCGGATCCCAATAACCGTCAATATTGCAAATGATCATCGGCTTGGAATGTTGGCCCAGCTGTGACCAAGTGGAAATTTCCGCAAGCTCCTCAAGTGTACCCAAACCACCGGGCAGAGCGACAAACCCGGTGGCGCGTTCAAACATAGCAATCTTGCGCTCATGCATGGTGGTGGTGACGATCAGCTCATTCACGCCCTCCAGCATCCTTTCTCGGTTCACCAGAAATTCCGGAATAATGCCAGTTACATGCCCGCCCCCAGCCAATGTGCCGCGGGCCACTTCGCCCATCAAGCCCGCTCCGCCGCCACCATACACCAAGCCGATTCCAGCAGCCGCTAGAGCATGACCTAAACTATTAGCTGCGGCCAAATAGGCAGGGTTTCGGCCTGGGCCAGAGCCGCAATAGACGCAGAGGCGATGTTCGGGTATGCGCATTTATTCTCCTGCTTATGTCAAATTACCGCAATACTTTTGCAGGCCGGGGCCTTATGTAACCCCCGACTCATGCTTACATAGCAAGATATGGCCCAAATTTTTAGCTTGTGAAGACGGAATGTATCGAGATGAAATTTAATCCGATTGCTCTTTTTACCACTTTGGCTGTGGCCGCTGCGGGTGCCTTTGGTTATGCGTCCATGTATTCAGCGGATAAACCTGTGTTAACGCTGGCGGCACCGACCCCAACAGCGATTGCAAAAGTTGAAGAGCCAAAAGCTGTTGAGGTTCCACCTGCTGTTGAAGCTAAAGCAGAGGAAAAAGTAACTTTAGCTGCAGCACCTGCACCTGCATCACCAGGCCCCGCTCCGGCACCTGTGATTGCTCCCAGTTTTGATAGTGTGCGTGTTGAAACGGGTGGCGAAGCTGTAATTGCAGGTCGCGCCGCCCCCAATGCAGAAGTGGTGGCAAAATTAAATGGCACCATCATTGCCACTGCCAAAGCCAATGCCGATGGTTCATTTGTTATGATCCCGGATAAGCCGCTGCCTGCGGGCGCTGGCACGTTGTCATTGGAGAGCAACGGGGCAGGCGCCGTCCAAGTATCGTCCAACACTGTGGCTGTCGCTGTAAAAGCAGCAGGCAAAGGTGAAACGACTGTAGCTGTTATGGCTCCCGCTCAACCAACAAAAATAATCCAAGCTCCAGCATCGCCATCAAATGTCGTGGCGCTCGATGCTGTAGATTATGACGCCGCAGGCAACATCATGTTTTCGGGTCGCGCCCACGCAGGTGACACGATCAGGCTTTATATCGACAACGCAATCGCAGGTGAAAGTAAAACTGATGATGCCGACAAATGGATTTATACTGGCAAGTCGGCCGTGGCCGCTGGCACCCACACCTTGCGCGCCGACGAATTAGCCGCTGATGGAACTGTGGCAAGCCGCGTGGAATTGCCGTTCATGCGTGAGGAGCCAGCGAAAGTGGCCGCCGCAACTCCCATTCCCGCGCCAGTTCCTGTCGAAAAGCCAACCGTCACAGCCGAAGCGAAACCTGCAGAGGTGGTAACTCCGGCTGCACCTGTTGTTCCACAGCCCACACGCCTCGTCATTCAACCGGGGAATAATTTATGGACTTTGTCTCGTGAACTTTATGGTCAGGGCCGCAATTACACGGTGATCTATGAAGCCAACAAAGATCAAATCCGTAATCCGCAGCTCATCTATCCCGGGCAGATTATTACGGCTCCTGTGGCTCCGGTTAAAGCACCTTGAGAAATACCAAAGTGCAATTCGGCAGTTCTGAAACCAGCCAGTGGGAAACCTTGAAAGGTTTGTTGCCGTTGTTATGGCCACAAGGTCGCACGGATTTGAAAATCCGCGTGGTTTTGGCGCTCACATTGTTGGTGGCCTCAAAAGTCATCACGGTGCTCACACCCTATGCCTTCAAAGCCGCAACCGATGCTTTAACGGCCAAAGGCGGCGTGGAATTAGCGCTGCTCAGCGTTCCGTTCTTTATGGTTTTGGCTTACGGGACAGGGCGCATAATGATGGTGGCCTTTGCCCAAATGCGTGATGCGATATTTGCCAAAGTGGGCCAGCGCGCCGTGCGCGAACTCTCCTTCACCACCTTCCGTCATCTCCACGCACTGTCATTGAAATTCCATTTGGAGCGCCGCACCGGTGGCCTCAGCCGTATCATTTCGCGCGGCATTAATGGTGTGGATTCCGTATTGAGATTTTCACTCTTTAACACTGCGCCAACCGCACTTGAAATATTTATGGTTTGCGGTGTCCTCGCTTATTCATTCGGCTGGCTTTATGTAGCCGTCATCGCAGCCACTGTCGTCGCCTATTTGTGGTTCACCTATTGGGCCACTGAACGTCGCATTGGCATCCGGCGCACCATGAATGACGCTGATAATGATGCAGGCACAAAAGCCATCGACAGCCTGCTTAATTTCGAAACTGTAAAATATTTCGGTAATGAAAACCATGAAGCCAAACGTTATGACGGCGCCATGGCTATTTATGAAAAGGCCGCCGTCAACACCTGGGTGTCGTTAGCCGTGCTCAACGCCGGGCAAGCCGCCATTTATTCAGTTGGGCTCACCATCGTGATGGCAATGGCGGGCTGGTCCATCCTTAAAGGCACATCCACCATCGGCGATTTCGTTATGATTAATGCGCTGATGATCCAGCTCTATATGCCACTCAATTTCATTGGTTCGTCGTACCGCGAAATCAAACAAGGTCTCATCGATGTCGAAGGCATGTTTGGCATCTTGCGCCAGAATGCCGAGATTGCTGACAAGCCCGGTGCTCCGGCTTTCCATGCGGGAAAGGGCGATATAAAATTTGAAAACGTGAGCTTCGCCTATGATGCTGCCCGCCCCATTTTGAAAAACATTTCACTGCACGTGCCCGCCGGAAAAACTGTAGCCATTGTCGGCCCATCAGGTGCGGGCAAATCCACCATCTCACGTTTGTTGTTCCGCTTCTACGATGTGACCGGTGGACGAATCTTGATTGATGGCCAAAATATTTCAGATGTCACGCAGGCCAGCTTGCGCAGTGCCATCGGCATGGTGCCGCAAGACACGGTGCTGTTTAATGACACGATCCGTTATAACATTCGTTACGGTAGACCTGATGCGACAGATGCCGAAGTGGAAGCCGCCGCCAAAATGGCGCAGATCCATAATTTCGTGAAGAGCCTGCCTCTTGGTTACGATGCGCTGGTAGGTGAACGCGGTTTAAAATTATCGGGTGGTGAAAAACAACGCGTCTCCATCGCGCGCACGATCTTAAAAGGCCCACCCATTTTGGTGTTGGATGAAGCCACATCAGCACTCGACAGTTTGACCGAGCAAGATATCCAAGGCGCGCTACGCACCGTCTCAAAAAATCGCACCACAATCGTCATCGCCCATCGCCTTTCAACGGTGATCGAAGCAGATGAAATTATCGTCCTTGAAAAAGGCGAAATCGCCGAACGTGGAACCCACAAGCTGCTGCTAAAAAAGAAAGGCCTCTACGCCGATATGTGGAACCGCCAACAACAAGCCGATGAAGCAAGACGGAAGCTGGCAGAGATTGACGCTTGAATTGTCTCTCAACCTTTCAGTAATCAAACTTCCGAATCCCCCATTAACGCTGTCGCTCAAATGAATCGAAAAATCGATTCAAATTCATTATTGTTTACCTTCGATGCCTCATATTGAAATGGCACCACAGCACATGTGGGCAGGCAATTCGGTGCAAGTTTTCATTGAAGAAAACAGCACCACAGAAATTTGGGGTAGAGTCAAAATGCGGACAAGTACAACGGAGAAGGGGGCGGGACGGGTGAACCGTCAAACGTTGGGGCTCGTCAAGGCCATGGAATTTGCAACAACGACAGATATGGCAGCAGGCATTTCAGCGGCCAAAGCCAAGGCTTTTGTGATGGCTGAGGCCATGGGTGCCGACACGATTATTAATCTGACGTTAGAAATCGCCGAAATGAGTAACGGGCTTTTTTCAGCAATTGCTTCTGGCCAAGCCGTCATCACAATGGCGCGGCGTTCCCCGCTCTTGTCCTATTTTGCTGATGCAGAATTGGATGATGTTGCATTGAAACCTTTCATGTTAGGCGCAGCACTGAGGGGCATTTCAAGCTTGGTGCACTAACCATTTCAAATAAAAAAACCCGCACTGAAAATTTCAGTGCGGGTTTTTTAGTTATTGGCGTCTGCAGTCTGCATCAACCCTTTAGTAAGCACAGTTGCAAAACTCGCATTAACGCTGACAATCAAATGAGATGAAAATACGTTTCAAATTAGATGCAATTGCCACTTTGATTCATCTTTGTTTACGCCTTGAGCGCCATAGTAATTTCGTACCGCAGCAAATGTGGACACGGTGTGGACGGTGCTAAGTGCCTAAGAAAAGGAAACAGCGCCATAACAATTTAGGGGACTAATCAAATGAAGTTGACAACTATGGAGACCGTTGCCGGTCGAACCAACGAAGAAACACTCGGCGTGGTGCGTGGATCCTCCTTATGGTCACGGCGTATTACCAAGTATAACCATGGCGGACTGCGCGGACTGCAATATAGCAGCATGGAAGATATGGCAGACGGCTTGAATACGGCTAAAGAACAAGCTGAAAAGAAAGCCATGGAACAAGCCCGCGAATTGGGCGCTGATGCCATTATCGGCCTTCGCTTGGAAGTGTTCGAAATGTCTGATGGCCTGTTTACAGCAGTGGCTACTGGCACAGCGGTGCGTACCGCCCAATTGCCTGCGGCCATGCCAGCCTTTAACGCGGCAGCCAATGACGATGATATGGATGTGATGCCCTACATGATAAAACCTGTGTTGCGCGCCGTTTCAAATATGATGCACTAAGCCAAAAGCTTGGACACAAAAAAGACCCGCTGTGTTGGGGAATACAGCGGGTCTTTTATGGTATAAGGGGTTCAAGCAAATCGATTCCATTACTGAACTAAACCAGCTAAAGAGCCTTCATGTCTATTATCCAAAGCATCACCACATCATTCGCTCCCATTCATAAAGAGGGTTGGCGCTTCGTTGCAATATTTGCCGCCATCACCGTGCTGTTCTTCTGGCTGGGTTTTCAACCTGTGGGGTGGATCGGTGTTGTGCTCACGGCCTGGTGCGCCTATTTCTTCCGCGATCCAGAACGGGTTACACCTTTGCAGGATGGCTTGGTGATTTCGCCCGCTGATGGCCGTGTGAGTGCCATTGAAAATGTCATCCCACCGCCCGAGCTGGATTTGCCGCGGGAGATGATGACCCGCATTTCTATTTTCATGAATGTGTTTGATGTGCATGTGAACCGCAGCCCGGTGCCCGCTCGCATCACCAAGATTACTTACATACCCGGCCTTTTTGTCAATGCTGAACTCGATAAAGCCAGCGAAGATAATGAACGGCAGGCTCTCACATTAGAAACGTCAGGCGGCGTTAAACTTGGCGTGGTGCAGATTGCTGGTCTCATCGCGCGACGTATTGTGAAATTTGTAAATGATGGCGACAATCTGGATGTGGGCCAAAGATTTGGCCTCATTCGATTTGGCAGCCGTGTTGATGTCTATTTGCCAAACGGAATAGCTCCATTGGCTTGTTTGGGCCAACGCGCCATTGCCGGTGAAACTGTGCTGGCTGATTTGAATGCAACAGGTGCGGGCCGCACCGGACGAAAAGGGTGAAAGCCGTGGCGACGCGTCCAAACAACAAGCGTTTCCAACCCATCCCCATTCGCTACTTGTTGCCAAATCTCATCACATTGCTTGGACTGTGCAGTGGCGTCACCGCCATTCGTTTTGCAGTTGAAGGGCGCTATGAATTCGCTGTCGGTGGCGTCATATTTGCACTAGTTTTAGACGCTATGGATGGAAGGCTGGCGCGCTATCTGCAAGGCACGTCGCGCTTTGGCGCCGAGCTGGATTCACTTGCCGATTTTGTAAATTTCGGCGTCGCTCCCGCTTTGATGCTTTACTTTTGGTCGTTAAACACCATGAAAACATTGGGCTGGGTTATATGCCTCATGTTGGCCATTGCCTGTGCCTTACGCTTGGCAAGGTTCAATGTGGCCTTGGATGATCCCAACAAGCCAGCTTGGGCTGCAGCCTTTTTCACCGGCATGCCCGCTCCGGCGGGTGCCATGCTGGCAATGTTGCCATTTTATTTAGGCTTTCTCGGATTCATTGACGAAGGCCACAGCCATGTGAAAGCTATTGCAGTTTTTGTAGTGCTAATTGCCATTTTGATGGTCAGTCGCGTTCCTACGTTTTCAGGCAAAAATATAACGCGTGTGCCGCGCAATTTGTTTTTACCTTTGCTGGCTGGTTTAGCCCTTGGCGTTGTCTATCTCATTTCCTTTCCATGGGAATCATTGGCGATTATTTCAGCAATATACTTGTGTCTTATTCCTGTCAGTGTGTTGACTTATCGGCGTAGAATGCTTCAGCTCCGCCACGATTAACGCGTAAGGCCATGCGCAAATCTCTCTTTGATAACTATGCTCCGCAGGTCGCCACGCCGCCCCGATTGCAACCGAATATTTTTGCTAGGCTTGCACGATTTTCATATCATCACTCGATCATGGTCTTGCTATCGTGGTGTGTCCTAGCAGCGGCATCAACATTCTGGGCCGTCACGCAGCATAGTCTTAAACCCCAGCAGGCCCTCGAATTTTCGGCACCTTCTAAGTCGCAAAAGTATTTAAACGATTTGAACCTTAATTTTCCAAACTTAAATTCGCTCATCGCGATCAATTTAAGTAATGACAAGCCAGAAATATTGAAGGCGGACGGGGTGCGGGTGGTGAGTGCACTCGAGTCGCAAAAAGATAATTTCGATTTGGTCTTCGCGCCTGGCACGGGAGATTATTATGATAGTCATGGCATTCTCTATCATTCGCTGGAGGATGTGAAAGCCCGCGTCGCCTATGCGAAATCTTTACAGCCCTTGTTCACGGCGATTGCCGCCGCACCCACCACGGAAAGTCTTGCCACGCTTGTCAATGAAGTTTCTGCCTCAATCGAATTGGGGCGCGATCCTCAGGGTCTGGATGCACTTTTTTTAGAATCAGCAAAATCTATACAAGCTCTTATGACTGGAACTGAAAGGCTTGTGGACTGGACGACCATCGCTGGACTGAATATCGAAGTTTTACCAAATTCAGTGCTGGTTTTTGCATTGCCCAAATCCGGAAATAATGCGCAATCCCTTGCCGCTGTGAATAATGCTATTGCTCAAATACCAGCGGGCGATGGCACCGCAACTCTTGTCGATCAGTCAGCCCAAATCACCAAACAACATGAGAACATGCCTTCCCAGAAAAACTTGTGGCCAGCGATTGCGATGGCCCTGATTTTTGTAGGTTTTGCATTGGCTGCTGCTTTGGGACAATTCGGTTTGGTGACGATGATCATGGCTCCAGTCATGCTCACTCTAGCAATCGCCTCTGGCCCATTTCGATTTTTTGCAGCGGAGCATGTATTATCATTTTGGCCCATAATTGCAGCACTTCTTCTAATGACTGCGCAATCATCGGCGCGCTTCAGTTTTATCGCAGTTGAAGCGCTGAATGTGGCGCGAAGCAGAGAAAGTGCGGTGATGTTGGCCAGTCAAAAACAGGGCAGGGGTCTTGTACTTTTAACAGCGGCAGTGATGTTAATTTGGTGCAGCTTGTTTGCTTTAAACAACTACAATGTCAGCATTCCAGCTTTCATTCTTGTCGCTGCAATGGCTATCGGTCTGTTGAGCACGTTAACACTCATTCCGGCTCTCATGAATGTCCAGACTATGCCTGCGCATTGGCACGCTGGCGAATGGCTAGCACCGTTGCATGATGCAGTATTTAACAATCACGTTTGGCGCATTACGCGTAATCTGTTGGCGCTTGTTGCAATTGTAGCAGCGGTTTCGGGTTTTTGGTTTGCGCCGAAAATACTAACACCCATCCTGCCTGCCATACCTATTGACACTGCCGTAAATATTTTGGCCGAGACGTCCAGTGAAGCAGAGGCCATAGTCAAAAAACTCAAATCTGTTCACGAAGCCCAAAGTGTGCGTTGGCTGGGTGCGTTTTTGCCCCAACAAGTGGGAGAAAAACTAGCAGTTTTGCAGGAGTTGAAAGATCAGTTCCCACGCATCACACCGCGTATTCCGCAAACTTCAGACATCCTGCGCGAAGAGATTTCAACATTGCAAGACAGTTTGCAATCTATTGCGAACTCAATTGCGACGAGGAAGGAACTGCGCACTGCAGCCGATGATTTGAGGCGGAGCTTAGAATTGCTCGATGCCACCAGCAGCAACGTAGAAGTTATGGCGCTTGAAAACCGTATTTTCGGTTCGTTCAATGTTTTAGCAGATCGCGCTGAAACACTAGCAAAACTCGATAGACCGAATTTGCAAACACTGGATCCGCAGCTCAAAAGCCTGTTTCTCTCTGGACAAAACATATTACGCTTGGAGGTCACACCTATCCCTGGCCTTTCTAATGCAGTGTTAGCCGATGTATTGGCGGCCCAAGGTTTCCATGTGGCGCACCCCGCCTTGGTCGCCGCTGAGCAACTCGAAACTCAAACCCAGTCGGCCTATTTGATCTGCTCCTTGAGTGTGGTTTTCAGTGTTTTTGCATTGCTTGTAGCCACATTGGAACTCGCTCCATTTCTTGCGAGCCTGTTTACCTTTGCTGTTTTCACGGGCATAATTTTGGCCGCACTCTATCGGTTTCAGATCACACCAAATCCTGAACCTTTGCTCATTATAACAGCTGCTGCGGTGTTCATGACGTCTGTGTTGGTTATCGCTTTCCAGAAAAAACAAATCCCAAGTCCTGTCACCTCCAACGCTTATTATGCAGTGGAAGCTTGGCTTCCAGTAGGTTTACTCGTTGTCATATCTATTCCTTTCGCCATTCTGAATTTGAATGAAGTTGCCACAAGACTGGGTGTTTTTACGGCAGTCTGTGTCTTGGCACTATTGCTAGTGTTATCATTTTTGCGTCCCCTTCTGCAGATATTGCGCGCCGACTGAATCGCAGTTGAAGTGCTCTGCTTCTTGGTGCTAGCCTTAAGCCTTAACTCGCGTGGCGCTTTCTATCAGCCGAACCCGCGAGACATTTTGAGAGAGAAAGATTGATGTTCAAATCCTTGTTAACCGGTGCCGCACTTTTTGCACTTATGTCTTCAGTCGCGTTTGCGGATTCCGTTTGGAACCGAGGGGCCAATAGCGATGTGCAATCGCTCGATCCCCATAAATCCTCCACCGTTGAGGAAGCCAATATTCTCCGCGACCTCTATATGGGTTTGATTACAGAAGACACTGAAGGCAATGCGTTGCCAGGTGCTGCAGAAAGCTGGACCATTTCTTCCGACGGCAAGGTCTATACTTTTAAGCTCAACAAGAAAGATGTGTGGTCCGATGGAACCCCGGTTACTGCCAAAGATTTCGTTTTTGCTTGGCGTCGTGTTCTCAATCCTAAAACAGCTTCGGAATATGCTTCAATGGCATTTCCCGTGCTGAATGCCGAAGCGCTTAACGGCGGCAAAGTCAAGCCTGAAGACCTCGGCGTGAAAGCTGTGGATGACGACACTCTGGAAGTCACTCTCAAAGGTCCAACGCCTTATTTCCTCGAAATGCTCACTCACCAAGCCATGTATCCGGTGAGCGAAGCCAATGTTACCAAATTTGGGGATGATTTTGTCAAAGCTGGCAATATGGTATCTAACGGCGCATTCATTCTTGCTGAAAACGTGCCCAACGATCACATTAAGCTTTTGAAAAATCCAAAGTTTATTGACGCTTCAAATGTGAAACTTGATGCCGTAAATTACATCCCCACTGAAGATCGTGCTGCTGGAATCAAACGCTATCAAGCTGGCGAAGTGGATTCCATGAATGATTTTCCCACGGAGCAATTGGCTGATTTAAAAGCCAAATTCGGCAATCAAATTCATGTCGAACCAGAGCTGGGTACATACTACTACGTCTTTAAAACCAAGAAAGCTCCATGGGATAATCCCAAATTGCGCAATGCAATTTCAATGGTTATAGATCGTGATCAGTTGGCCACCAAAGTGTGGCAAAACTCGATGCTTCCTAGTTATTCAATCGTGCCACCCGGCTCCAAAGGTTACACCCCTAGCTTGATGAGCTATGCCGATATGCCTCAGCTCGACCGAGAAGATGCAGCGAAGAAGATTTTTGACGAGCTTAACATTTCGCCTGCCCATCCACAGAAATTGGAAATCCGGTATAACACCTCTGAAAACCACAAAAACACAGCCGTAGCCATTCAGGAAATGCTGAAGCCCTTCGGCTTTAACGTGTCATTGATCAACACCGATGGTAAAACCCATTATAGTTATCTCGAACAACGTGGCGACTTCGATTTGGCGCGTGCAGGCTGGATTGCTGACTTTAAAGACCCCGTGACGTTTCTTAATTTAGGCCACACCGGTGACGGCAATAACTATGCCGATTATTCCAACAAAGATTTTGATGCGCTGTTGGATAAAGCTTCAGTGGAACCAGATTCTGCTGTGCGCATGAAAGAACTTTCTGATGCTGAAGCCATTTACATGAAGGACATCGGCATTCTGCCGTTGCTCTATTACGCCAGCCACAACGTGGTCTCGTCAAAGCTGCATGGCTTTGTTGACAACGTGATGGATAAGCACCCCTCACGATTTGTTAGCAAGGATTAATTGTTCTTTTCCCTCCTCAAAACGGGGAGGGAATTATTTAGAACACACTTAAGGTGCCCAATCCATGTTGCGCTATGTCTTAAAGCGATTGCTCGTCGCCATTCCCACTTTGTTTGTCATCATAACCATATCATTTTTTCTGATGCATGTGGCACCAGGTGGACCCTTCAATATGGAAAAGGGCATTCCCCCCGAAATCAAAGCCAATATCGAACGCGTATTTCATTTGGATGAATCGGTGTGGATGCAATATCTTCATTACTTGAGCAATCTCACACATGGCGATTTGGGGCCCAGCTATGTGATTCTCAATTTCAGCGTTGCCGAGCTCTTTGCCAAAAGCTTGCCTGTGTCGCTGTGGATTGGCAGCCTTGCCATGCTGTTTTCGCTGGTCGTAGGCTGCGCCATGGGTGTTTTGGCTGCTCTGCGCCATAACAGTATGCTCGATTATCTCGTGGTCACTTTGGCCACTGCGGGTTCAACAACTCCCACATTCGTAACTGCACCTCTCATACAATTAGTATTCGGCCTCACATTTCACTGGATTTGGATAGGCGGCTGGCATGATGGTGCATTGGCCGCCCTCGTAGGCCCCGTCATCACTTTGGCACTGCCGCAGTTGGCAACAGTGGCTCGCCTCATGCGTGGCGCAATGATTGAAGCCCTGCACACCAATCACATTCGCACCGCCAAGGCCATGGGCCTTTCGGATTATGCCATTTTCATCCGCCATGCCATGCGCGGTGCGTTGCTGCCCATTGCCTCTTATGCGGGCCCGGCAGCAGCGGGACTGCTCACCGGGTCAATAATCGTGGAAAGCATTTTCCAAATTCCAGGCATTGGTCGCTCATTCATCGATGGGGCCTTGAATCGTGATTATACGATGGTGATGGGCACCGTGATCATCATCGCAGTCTTCACCATCGTCTTTAATCTCGTGTCCGATATTCTCTACGCCGTCATTGATCCCCGGGTGCGCTATGATTGAAAGCGTGGGACGTTCACTCTGGCTTGATGCCTGGGTCCGATTAAAAGCCAATCGCGCCGCCATAGTCAGTGCCCTTTGGTTAGCCATTATCGGATTAATTTGTGTGATCGGATCCAGCTTCACTGGCCATGAATTCACCACCCAATATTCCAGCTATGTGCGGGTGCCGCCGTCATTTGATGCTTATCCCAAGGCCGATAAACTTGATCAGGAAATTAAAGAAATCGTCGCACGGGCCCATCTCACGTTAAAAGAATGGATGGAAAAAGATGGGCGCTACCTCATTACAGTTATGGCGCCAAAACCCATTGATGATCGTGTCACGCGTTATCTTGATCGCTCGGATTCTTTTAAAGATGGCAAAGTGGAATCGAAATCTGCTGATGGCAAGGAAATGACTATGAGTGCCGCCGTGCAGAAACTCTATTTCTATTTCGGCACCGACACCAGCGGGCGCGACCTTCTCACCCGCACGCTGATGGCAGGCCGTGTATCATTAATGGTGGGGTTGCTAGCAGGGTTTGTCGCCGTGTTTATTGGTGTGATTTACGGGGCCACATCGGGCTTCATCGGGGGCAAGACTGATGAAATTATGATGCGTATTGTAGATATTCTCTATGCGCTGCCGTTCACATTTTTTGTCATCATGTTGGTCGTCTTTTTCGGGCGCAATTTTATGCTCATGTTTATCGCCATCGGCGCTGTGCTGTGGCTCGATATGTCGCGCATTGTGCGCGGGCAAACGCTGTCGCTGAAGCGCCAAGAGTTTGTGCAAGCCGCCGAAGCCTTAGGGGTGAGCAATATGGGCATATTATTCCGCCACATCATTCCCAATATGTTGGGCCCAATCATAATTTATGTGACGCTGCTGGTGCCACAAGTGATTATTTTAGAAAGCTTCCTCTCCTATTTAGGACTCGGTGTGCAGGAACCTTCATCAAGCTGGGGCGTACAAATCAGCCAAGGCTCACGCAACATGGAAGGGGCGGCATGGTTACTTATCATCCCATCCTTCTTTCTCACCTCCACGCTTTTCGCTCTCAATTTTATTGGCGATGGTCTGCGTGATGCGCTTGATCCGAAGGACCATTGAGATGAAAAAGCCAGTCCTCTCGCTCAAAAACATTAAGGTCAATTTCGACACTCTGGACGGCAATGTGGAGGCCGTGAAAGGTGTAAACATCCATGTGAATGCTGGAGAGACCATCGCCATCGTCGGCGAATCCGGTTCCGGAAAAAGCCAAATGATGATGGCCGCCATGGGTCTTCTTGCTTCCAACGGCAGAGCATCAGGCGAATGCGATTTTGAAGGTCGTAATCTTTTGGCTATGAAAAAAGCTGAACTCAACACCATCCGCGGCCGCAAGATCAGCATGATTTTCCAAGAGCCCATGACCTCTCTCGATCCGCTCTTCACCATTGGCAATCAGATCATGGAGCCGATCAAAAATCATTTGAAATTAGATAAAGCGGCAGCCCGCAAGCGCGCCATAGAAATGCTGGAGCTGGTAAAAATAAAAGAGCCGGAACGGCGTATGAGCTCTTACCCGCATGAAATGTCCGGCGGTCAACGCCAACGCGTAATGATCGCCATGGCACTTGCTAATAATCCAGAACTGCTCATCGCTGATGAACCGACCACTGCCTTAGACGTCACTATCCAAGCTGAGATTTTGGAGCTGATGGCCGACTTGCAACACCGGCTTGGCATGGCGATGATCTTCATCACCCATGACCTTGGTATCGTAAAGCGCATCTCCAACCGGATTTATGTGATGCGCAAAGGTGAAGTGGTGGAGGAGGGTGACACGAAGTCGATCTTGGCCAATCCCAAGCACCATTATACCAAAGCCTTGTTGGAGGCCGAGCCCACGGGCCGAAAAGCGCCGCCTGCTGCGGGTGCACCCGTCGTGCTGTCCGGCGATAATTTGCAAGTTACCTTTAAAATCGGCGGTGGATTTATGGGAAGCCCTGCCATCGAACTGAAAGCCGTGGACCATGTTACCTTTTCATTAAAGCAAGGCCAGACGATCGGCATTGTAGGCGAATCCGGTTCCGGAAAATCCACATTGGCGCGGGCCTTGTTGCGCCTACTTCCCAGCCAAGGTGCGTTGAGTTTTAACGGGCAATCCATAACAGGTTTTGACAAGCAAGCCATGCGGCCTTTGCGCAAACAATTGCAAATTGTCTTCCAAGACCCCTACGGTTCATTGAGCCCGCGCATGACGGCGGGCCAAATCATCACCGAAGGTCTGATTGTGCATGAACCCGCCATGTCATCAGCTGCCCGGGATGCCAGGGCCGTGACAGCGTTCGAAGAAGTGCAAATCGACCCCGCTTTGCGTAACCGTTATCCGCATGAATTTTCCGGTGGCCAGCGTCAGCGCCTCGCCATCGCCCGCGCAATTATTCTCAAACCAAAAGTTGTGGTGCTCGACGAACCCACTTCAGCGCTCGATCGCCAAGTGCAAAAACAAATCGTCGATCTGCTCCGCGATCTGCAAAATGCTTACAATCTTTCTTACTTGTTCATCAGTCACGACCTCGCTGTAGTCCGCGCCATGGCTGATCATATTATGGTGATGAAAGATGGCAAATTAGTCGAGCAGGGCACGCCAGACGAAGTGATGCTAAAACCAAAGCAAGACTATACAAGAAGACTCATGGCAGCGGCTTTTAACCAATAGTTTTGGTCAAATAATTAGACCGATCTTGCGTGAGTTTGACTGGTCCAGCCTGCTAAAATATCACGAGATGAAAACCCTGCTGCACCTCGCATTTCTCCCGCCGCAAAGAACCCCCAAAGTATACCGATTAACCAGTACAGATGTCGCCAATGTTCGGTGTCGATCTGCACCCCTTGAAATATCATGGTGACCAGACAACTAAACACTGCAATGGCAGACGCTTGAAAAGGCGAGGGGGTGAAAACCAGCCTCACGCCAATGATCATATTTAAAACCACCAGAATAAAAAATGTCACACCGCCAATCCAGCCAAACGCTGCAAAAGCATTTAGAAATGTATTGTGCGGAGCTTCGCCGAAAATAATAGGAAATTGCAAGGGCCCAAAACCAAATGGTCGCAACAGCAGCAATGGAACCGCGTTGCGTTGATTGCCGAAGCGCCCCATTTCGCCAGCGTCATAGCTTTTTATTAAAGTGAAACGATCAAGGAACAAGGACTGAGTTTCCTTGATGCTTAGTAATGCAGTGAGAATAATGGCCAAAACAAAAACCACAATCACCGCCTTTAGCGCAATTCCAGCACGCTGACGGGGGTCTGCCGAATATAAAAGTGAAAGTAAAATCATCAAAGCAGCGGCTGCTGAAAAGTTAATCCAAGCGCCACGCGAGAATGCCAAAAAAAGTGCCATCAAAATGATAAGAAGTGCAGACAAATTAAACGCCGAAAGGCGTATCTTGCCCAACATCAGAGCCTGCAGCATCGCCACAGCAGGTAAAATCAGATAGGTTGAAAACACGTTTGGATCTTTGAAGCCGCTCACCATACGACCCATCACCGAAAACTCCGAGGCAAACGAAAGGAGGTGAAAATATCCAAGTAACCCCAAGACTGAAGCAATGGTGGCGCCGATGAAATAATACTTCAAAATGAATTGGAACCGCCGCTCCGGATCAGCGGCAACGTAGGCTGCAAAGAAGAATGCTGAAAATCCCATATAGAACGAAGTGAGCACAAACTGCCAACTCGAAAAAATATCGACCGGGATCAGAGTATAGCTGACCAAACCTGCGATATTATAAATCAAGAGGCAACCGAACAGTGGCGCTAAGGAAGGCGTTATACTGAGGCCCGAGTTGTAGAAAAATAGAACAGCAGCAAAAAACATTATGTCGCAAATTGCGGGTTCGAATTTCACATAGAATGAAGTGATAAAAATAAGCGCAACAAAGGCATGACCAGTCGCTTCCGCCAGGCGAAATGGCGGGTGAGCAAGGTTTGTAGATAGTGCGCGCGCGTCTAACATAGTCTATTGAAATTTGCTCAATGAGAAAATCTTTCTAAATCGTAAACAAAAATGGTTAACTATACGTTTCGATTTTTTCGGACCTGCGGCACGCCGATTTGCTTTCCCCCGACAACTTGTGCCATACTATTTATATGCACAACCACTCGACCATTTTTGGCCGGACTTTGCGTGATGACGTTATGGTCAATTGCGCCCGCATTGGTTTTAAGCCTTAGCATTTTCGCACCCGATCTGATCTGAACAACCGTGAACAGCTCACGGCCCCTTAACCGTATCCGGAGCACCATCATGAACCCCCAACCAAAGAACATTAATCTCGAAGAAATCGTCAAAGCAGACATCGCCCATCATTTTCATCCGTTTACAGATCATAAATCGTTTCATGCAGCAGGGGGCCCACGGGTGATCACCCATGGCGACGGCGTGTGGATTTGGGATGGCAAGGGCAATAAAATTCTCGACGGTATGTCTGGCCTTTGGTGCGTAAATGTGGGCTACGGCCGCAAGGAACTAGCGGAAACAGCATATAAGCAAATGCTGGATTTGCCTTATTATAATACCTTCTTCAAAACCACCACTGTGCCTGCAACTGAGCTGGCCGCAAAAATTTCCTCACTGCTGCCCGAACGCTTTCAGCATATTTTCTTCACCAATTCTGGTTCCGAAGGAAATGACACCATTGTGCGCTTTGTACGCCACTATTGGAAAGTGATGGGCAAGCCCTATCGTCAGCATTTCATTGGGCGTAGGCGCGGTTATCATGGCTCTACGATGGTTGCTTCAAACTTAGGCGGCATGGTAGGAATGCATGAGCAGGGCGGCACACCTCTGGCTGGTTTTCACCATGTGCAGCAACCGCATTGGTTTGATTTTGGTGGTGATAAAACGCCCGAAGAGTTCGGCATGG
>JANMWK010000025.1:0-95412 GCA_031393975.1 Hyphomicrobiales bacterium | reverse complement strand
CTCGTCCAAGCGCCGCATTTCATTGGGCCTGAAGCAAGTTCAAGCCAACCCATGGGATGCATTCGCTTCGAAATATCCAAAGGGCACCGTGCTTGATGGCGAAGTGAAGAACATGACTGAGTTTGGTCTGTTCGTGGGCCTCGATGGCGATGTCGATGGCATGGTTCACTTGTCTGATTTGGATTGGAAGCGTCCGGGCGAAGAAGCCATCAAGGATTACAAAAAGGGCGATATGGTGAAAGCCGTTGTTCTTGATGTTGACCAAGAAAAAGAGCGCATCTCACTGGGCATTAAGCAACTGACTGAAGGTTCAGCAGGCGCTTCAATGACATCATCGGCTCCAAAGTCGGCGGGCTCATCTTCGTCAGAAGGTGGCGCACCACGCAAGGGTTCGAAAGTCACGTGTGAAGTGCTGAAGGTTGAAGATGGCGGTTTGGAAGTTCGTATTTCCGGCACTGAAATCACGGCTTATGTGAAGCGTGCTGATTTGGCCCGTGACCGTGATGGTCAACGTCCTGATCGTTTCGCTGTTGGAGAAAAGTTCGATGGCTTGATTACAGCTATGGATGCCAAAGCCCGTAAGGTAAACGTCTCGATCAAGGCGATGGAAATTGCCGATGAGCGCGAAGCGGTGGCCCAGTATGGGTCGTCTGATTCAGGTGCATCGCTTGGTGACATTCTGCAAGCGGCGTTGAAGAAGAAAGACGCTGAATAAGTTTAGCGAATAAGTATGGGGGCCAGCTTACAGAAATGGAGCTGGCCCTTTTTTATTGACGGAACGCCCGCAGTTTGGCACCCTATGATTTCAATTCGCTTATTCGGGTGATGCTTATGATTAAATCTGAACTCGTACAAAAAATTGCCGACAAGAACCCCCATCTCTATCACCGCGATGTCGAGCGCATCGTCAATAAAATCTTTGATGAGATCATCGATGCGATGAAAGGTGGCTCACGTGTTGAGCTCCGAGGTTTTGGTGCTTTCTCAGTGAAAGAACGTGATGGTCGCACGGGGCGCAATCCGCGCACGGGCGAAAGCGTCGATGTTACTCCAAAGCGCGTACCGTTTTTTAAGACAGGCAAGGAACTTCGCGCCGACCTTAATAGTAAGGCTTGATCATTGCGCCGTATCTTACGTTGGATTGTTGGGCTCCCAATTGCCATTGTTGTGATTGCCTTTGCTGTGGCAAATCGGCAATGGACGAGGTTATCGCTTGATCCTTTCTCTTCTGAATCTCCTATTCTATCGATCAATATGCCCCTCTGGGCGCTGTTTATTTTTGGCGTGTTCATTGGCATTATAGTGGGTTGGATTGTCTCGTGGTTTGCGCATGGCAAATGGCGCAAACTGGCACGGGAGCGCCGTGCTGAAATTGCTAAGTTACAGAGCGACCTTGAAAATGCTAAAAATCCGCAAGCTGCTGCGCAAGACATTACACCTTATATCGGGCTGATGCCGTGAAGTGGATTTCCGCTGAGCAGCTGGCTGCGACCGCTCCCTATAAAGATATTGTCGAAGCCCTGCGCCAAGGCTTTCGCGATGAGATTGCAACGCCTATGCGTCATCATCATGAAACATCACCCGTTACTACACTGCTGTTAATGCCCGCTTGGAACAAGGATTTCACTGGGCTTAAAACCGTGACGGTGAAAACTGACAATCCAGCTTTAAATGTACCAACCGTGCAAGCCGCTTATTTGCTGATCGACAATGCCACCGGAACGCCTCTGGCCATGATGGACGGCACGGAGTTAACACGACGGCGCACAGCAGCAGCGGGAGCCTTGGCTTCTGATTATTTATCGCGGGCCGATTCCTCGACCTTGCTAATTGTTGGCGCCGGAGCCTTGGCCAAACATTTCGTTCAAGCCCACGCATCCGTGCGCCCGATTAAAACAGTTTTAATTTTCAGCCGTACATTTGTGAAGTCGGAAAGTTTGGCGCAGGAACTTTTGCATGAAGGCTTTGCTGCGAGTGCCGTGACCGATCTTGAAGTTGCCGTTGGGCAAGCAGATATTATTTCCTGCCTTACCACGTCGACGACGGCGATTATTAAAGGCGCTTGGCTAAAACCCGGCACGCATGTTGATCTGGCTGGAGCTTTCAAACCCACCATGCGCGAAACTGATGGGGATGCGGTGACACTATCGCGGGTGTATGTAGATACGCTTCACGGTGCAGAAGCTGAAGCGGGAGATTTGATCCAGGCGCAAGTTGAGGGAAAATTCAATTTTGACCGCGTGCAGGGCGATCTTTTTGAACTGTGCAGCGGCACTAAAATTGGTCGCAAGACCGATGGTGAAATCACTCTGTTCAAATCCTCTGGCACCGCCTTGGAAGATTTGGCCACTGCGGTGATGGTGCATTTGCGGAACCTTTAAATTCCCGCTAGTTCATTTCAGATGACAAAAAATAATCCCATTTGTGTGGCCTTGGATACTCGAGATTTGGAGCGTGCCGTGACTTTGGCGAAAACACTTTCCGGCCATGTTGGCATGTTAAAAATCGGTATGGAGTTTTTTTATGCCCATGGCCCGAAAGGCTATGAAGGTATAGCTGCCGCTGGCATTCCTATATTTCTCGATATGAAACTGCACGACATTCCCAACACCGTGGCGCAAGGCCTCACGTCATTACTAAAGTTAGAGCCTGCACCCGCCATCACTAATGTGCATGCCACGGGGGGGCTTGATATGATGAAGGCCGCGCGTGATGCCGTGCACGGCCAAACAAAGTTGATCGCTGTCACCGTACTCACCAGTCTCTCGAATAGCGATCTTTGGGCTGCGGGATTTGACGCTCAGAAACAAAGTGCTGATCATGCCGTGAGCCTCGCCATACTTGCACATAAAGCAGGCCTTGATGGCGTGGTGTGCAGTCCTCATGATTTGGTCAATATCAGGCGCGCGTTGGCGAGAGACTTCCTCACCATCGTGCCAGGCATTCGCCCCGTCGACGTTGCCAACCATGATCAAAAGCGGGTAGCCACACCGAAGGCCGCTATTGCCGCTAGTGCAGATATTCTGGTGATTGGTCGCGCCATTACGGGTGCTGCCGATCCGGCGCGAGCGGCGCAAGATATTTTGCAGAGCTTGCTATAATGACAGAGGTTAAAATCTGCGGTCTCTCGGACGCCATCACCATGCAAGCTGCATTGGACTATGGTGCTGACATGGTGGGACTTGTATTCTTTGCCAAAAGCCCGCGCAATGTGTCATTGACTCAGGCTAGGACTTTGGCTGATCAAGCTCGCGGCAAAGCAAAAATTGTGGCGTTGGTCGTTGACGCTGATGACGCGTTCTTGCATGCCATAAAAAGCGAATTACGCCCTGACTATATTCAAGCCCATGGCAGCGAAACACCGCAGCGCATTTCAGAACTCCGTGCACTCACCCATATATCCGTGATCAAAACCATTAAAGTTGAAACTGCAACTGACGTGGCTTCTGCCGACGCGTACAAATCTATTGCCGATTTGATTTTATTTGATGCAAAAGCTCCCAAGGGCTTACTGCCGGGTGGTAACGGATTAAGTTTTGATTGGAAGTTGCTGGCCGATGTCAAATATCCTTACATGCTATCTGGCGGCCTCACCCCCGATAATGTGGCCAAAGCTTTGCGCATGACCCGCGCACCGGTTGTTGACGTTTCATCGGGGGTTGAATCATCACCCGGCGTCAAAGATGCTGACCTTATTGCCAAATTTATCAAGGCCGCTAAAAGTGCCTGAACCTAAGGACCTGCTATGACTGTGACGCCTCTCAATTCCTATCGCACTGGCCCCGACGAGCGCGGGCTTTTTGGTATTTATGGTGGGCGCTTTGTGGCGGAAACTTTGATGCCGTTGATTCTGCAATTGGAACAGGCTTATAAAGACGCAAAAGCTGATCCTTCGTTCCAAGCGGAGCTGGATGATTTTCTTGAGCATTATGTGGGTCGCCCATCGCCTTTGTATCTTGCGGAACGCCTGACCGAGCACTTAGGTGGCGCTAAGATATATATGAAGCGCGATGAGCTCAATCACACGGGCGCTCATAAAATTAACAATGTGATGGGCCAAATTCTTCTGGCGCGCCGGATGGGTAAAAAACGCATCATTGCCGAAACCGGAGCAGGTCAACACGGCGTAGCCACAGCAACGGCTTGTGCGCGCTTTGGTTTGGAGTGCATCATATATATGGGTGAGGTTGATATTGCCCGCCAAATGCCAAACGTGTTTCGCATGAAGCTGCTGGGAGCCACTGTGATTCCGGCAAAATCGGGTTCGCGCACCTTGAAAGATGCTTTAAACGAGGCGCTGCGTGATTGGGTGGCCAATGTGGAGGACACATTCTATTGCATTGGCACTGTAGCTGGGCCTGCTCCTTATCCCGAAATGGTGCGTGATTTCCAGTCGGTTATAGGCAAAGAAACCAAAGAACAAATGTTGAAGCGCGAAGGCCGATTGCCAGATTCATTGGTGGCCGCCATCGGCGGCGGCTCCAACGCTATGGGTCTGTTCCATCCCTTCTTGGATGATAAAGATGTTGAGATCATCGGTGTAGAAGCCGCAGGGTATGGTCTCAAGAAAAAACATGCCGCGTCGATCACGGGTGGCAGACCCGGAATTTTGCATGGCAACCGTACTTATTTATTGATGGATGATGACGGTCAAATCACCGAGGGCCATTCGATTTCAGCCGGCCTTGATTATCCCGGCATTGGCCCTGAACATGCTTGGCTGCACGATATGAAACGCGTGGAATATGTTTCCGCCACCGACAAAGAAGCGCTTGCAGCTTTCCAACTGTGCTGCAAACTCGAAGGCATTATTCCCGCCCTTGAACCCTCGCACGCCCTTGCCCATGTGATGAAGATTGCACCGAAGAAAGCCAAAGATCACTTGATGGTGATGAACATGTGCGGGCGTGGCGACAAAGATATTTTCACTGTGGCTGACATTTTGGGAGTGAAGCTGTGAGCACGCGTATTGACCGCCGCTTTGCTGCGCTGAAACAACAAAGCCGTTCGGCTTTGGTGACTTTTGTCATAGCTGGTGATCCTGATTTTGAGACTTCACTTAAAATCATGCAGGGCCTGCCTAATGCGGGAGCAGATATTATTGAGTTTGGCATGCCCTTCACCGATCCGATGGCTGATGGTCCGGCCATTCAGGCTGCAGGCCTTCGGTCATTGGCAGCTGGCCAAACACTGAAGAAGACTTTGAAACTGGTCAAAGCTTTTCGCGCTGGTGATAAAGAGACTCCAGTTGTGCTGATGGGTTATTATAATCCAATTTACGTCTATGGCGTTGATAAGTTTTTGGTCGATGCCAAGAAGGCGGGTGTTGATGGTTTGATTGTGGTTGATCTGCCGCCCGAAGAAGATGATGAATTGTGTTTGCCTGCGATGGCCGCTGGAATTAATTTTATCCGCTTGGCAACACCAACGACTGATGATCATCGTGCGCCGACGGTGTTCAAAAACACCTCTGGCTTTGTGTATTATGTTTCAGTGCTCGGCATCACTGGAACTAAAGCTCCAGATTTGAAGAGTGTGAAAGCTAACGTCAATCGTTTGCGCAAGCACACGAGTTTGCCCATCTGTGTTGGCTTTGGTGTGAAGACCGCAGAACAGGCCCGCGTCATTGCTAAGGATGCTGATGGTGTTGTTGTTGGTTCAGCTCTTGTGACCGCCATTGAAAAAAGCCTAACCAAACAAGGCAAGGCTACCGCAAAAACGCCTAAAGCCGTGCATACATTGGTGGCTGAAATCGCCAAAGGCGTGAGGAGTTAATTATGAACTGGATCAAGAATTTCGTACGTCCAAAAATTCGCAGCATCCTCGGTGCGGTCAAACGTGATGTACCTGAGAATATGTGGATCAAAGATCCAGACAACGGCCAGATGGTTTTTTTCAAAGACCTCGAAGCCAATCAATTTGTATTCCCCGGTTCCAACCATCATCACAGGATGCCCGCCGAAGCCCGTTTCACAATGATGTTCGACGGTGGCGAGTTTGAAAAACTAATAGCTCCCACAGCGGCCGTTGATCCATTAAAATTTAGAGACGAAAAGCGTTACGTTGATCGCTTGAAAGACGCCAAATCAAAATCTGGCGTTGAAGACTCGGTTCAGGCTGGCTTCGGCCAAGTGAACGAGCAAGCGATGGTGGTTGCTGTTCAAGATATGGGCTTCATCGGTGGCTCGCTTGGTATGGCGGCCGGCGATGCCATTATTGCGGCGATGCGTTATGCCGTTTCTAAGCGATGCCCGTTTGTGATGTTTGTGGCTTCCGGTGGTGCACGGATGCAGGAGGGCATTTTGTCCCTCATGCAGCTACCCCGCACCACAATTGCCGTGCAGGAATTGCGGGCTGCTAAGCTACCTTACATTGTGGTTCTTACCAACCCAACAACGGGTGGTGTTACAGCTTCTTATGCAATGCTCGGTGACGTGCATTTGGCTGAACCCAATGCCATTATTGGTTTTGCCGGGCAGCGTGTTATTGAGCAAACTATTCGCGAAAAACTTCCCGAAGGCTTCCAACGTTCGGAGTATTTGAAAGATCATGGCATGGTCGATACGGTTGTTCATCGCCATGAGTTGAAATCAACGGTGAGCCGCATTGCGCGGATGCTCACAAAATCTGAAGCCCGCGAGCATGAAGTGGGTGCACTGGTGCTAGCATAAACATGGCCCGCAGTGATGCCATATTGATGCGACTTCTCAGCCTGCATCCTAAGATAATTGACCTGAGCTTGGACAGAATGTTTGGCATTCTGGAGAAGCTTGGAAATCCGCAACGCAAATTGCCACCCGTTATTCATATCGCGGGGACCAATGGCAAAGGCTCAACCCTTGCAATGAGCCTCTCCATTTTGGAAGCGGCGGGACTAAAGGTTCACACTTACACTTCGCCACATTTAGTGAAATTCCATGAGCGCATTCGAGTGTCAGGTGAGCTCATTTCCGAAGAAGAGCTTTCTATTTTGTTGGAAGAATGCGAAACGGTAAATGGTGCTGAACCCATAACATTTTTTGAAATTACCACAGCTGCGGCGTTCTTGGCTTATAGCCGAACACCTGCGGATTATTTAATTTTGGAAGTTGGTCTTGGTGGAAGACTAGATGCGACTAATGTGATTGATCATCCAGCCGTTAGCGTGATCACATCCATCGGCTTGGATCATCAGCAATATTTGGGTGAGACCCTCACTGAAATTGCCCGTGAGAAAGCTGGTATTCTAAAACGCGGCTCGGTTGGCATTGTTAGTGCGCAACCCTTGGAAGTGCGCGAAGAAATTGAGCGCATTGCTGAAAAACTCGGCACGTCCCTAAAGATAGCCAATCAAGATTGGCAGAGTTACACTCAGCACGGCCGTCTGGTTTTTCAAGACGAGAATGGCTTATTGGATTTGCCATTACCAGCCCTTGCTGGCCCACACCAAATAGACAATGCCGGAAATTCTATTGCGGCACTGCGGGCCTTGAATGACCACCGCATTACAGAAGCCGCATTTGAAACTGGACTTCTCACTGTGACGTGGCCTGCACGGATGCAAAAACTAAGTGATGGTCATTTAACAAAACTTGTTTCAAGGGCCAGTGAGCTTTGGCTTGATGGCGGTCACAACGGACCAGCGGGTGTTGTATTAGCGCAAGCGTTTATGGAGTTATCTAAACGACCCCTTGTAATGATTTGGGGCATGTTAAACACGAAAGACCCGGGTGCATTTATTGCAAATTTCAAAAGCCTCGAACCCCGTGTTTTTACTATTGCTATACCTGACGAGCCAAATGCTATTAGTGCAGATGAGCTTACCAAAATTGCTGTCGCCAATAGCTTTAGTGCTTCACCAGCGACCTCCCTCGAAAATGCATTAGAGCAGGCATCCAAAATGGATCCTGCTCCGCGCATATTGATCTGTGGTTCGCTTTACTTAGCGGGTCATGTCTTAGCAACGCATAATGCCGAGGTCCCGTCTGCCGTCAGCGGTGCCGCTAAGCGTTAGATTGCGCTTTCTATCCAGCTTTGCAGCTGATTCTTGGGCGCAGCTCCGACCTTAGTCGCAGCCAGCTTACCGTCTTTAAACACCATCAACGTTGGAATGCCGCGCACGCCATATTTTGAAGGCGCACCGGGATTTTCATCGATGTTGATTTTAACAATTTTAGCCTTGGGTCCTAATTCCTTGGCGATTTCTTCCAAAGATGGTCCTATCATTTTGCACGGGCCACACCATTCTGCCCAAAAATCGACAACTACAGGGGTTGTAGAGTTGATGACATCAGCTTCAAAGCTCGCATCGGTGACTTTATGGGTGGACATTTTGAGACTCTCCAAATTGGTTTGAATACTAGAGGTAGGAGCGACGAGGCCATTGGTCAAGGTGCTTCGGCTTCAAGTTCGGCTAAAGCTTGATCACGAGCTTGTGTCAGTTGGCCTTCTGAAATCCACTCTAATCGGCCGGTTTGGGTCCAGAGTAGGGCTGCTTCAATAGTGTGGTCTGGGTAGGCGTTTTTGAGAATTTCAACATAAAGCGAGAGTTGTTGCACATAGGGGTGAGTGAAATCAATTGTTTCGAGCGCGTGACGATCTGATTTATAGTCCAGCAAGAGTATTTTTGTGGGGAGAATGGCAATCCTGTCAACCCGCCCACTGATCATGCGACCATCTGAGAGGCGACCACGAAGTTCAGCTTCCCCATTGCTTTCCGACCCAAAAAATGGAGCAAGCTCGGGCTTGTTTATAAGTTGAGCTAAAGCAGTCGCTTCTGTTTCGTCCAAACCGTTACGCTTAGCTTTTCGGGCAGCAAAAGATTCGCGCTTGTGGGCTGCAATGTCTGGAAGTTCTTGCAGCAAAGTATGAATGGCGATGCCCCGACGGGCACTATCGGGATTATAATTCCGCGCTTCAGGCCCGTGCTTAGCCATCAGCCCTGTTAGGCTGTGAATGCGGGTATTCAGCTCATGAACAGGAATTTCTGTTAGCCATTCTTCAGAAAAGCGCTCTTTTGGACTGACTTCAGATTGATATTCTCGAAATGTATAGGGTGCGCCAAAACGAATTTGATCGTTTTCGTCTCTTGGACCTAGAGCATTCTCAATTGTTCGATACCAACATTCATCGGAAATATTCCTTTCGGTTTTCCATCCACAGATATAGAGCTCATCACAGGCCCTCGTCATCGCAACATAGAGAAGGCGATTCCTTTCTGATTGCCGCTTGATGTGTTCATTCTCCTCCCAAGCCTCTTGTATTGGAGCTGTTGTGAGATTGCCCAACTTCCACAACGGAAGTCCAGCGCCAATAGTCCCATTAGGAACATGCAAGAGTTTTGCTCCCGTATTATTGCCGCCGGCAATACTAGTTGCATCAGGCAAGAATACGATTTTGGCCTCTAAGCCTTTTGCGCCATGTACGGTCATCAAACGCACTTGACCGGCACCTTTTTCCATTTCACGTTTCAAGCTGCTCTCGCTCGCTGTAAACCAATTTACAAAGCCAGCGAGAGACGGCCCATGTTCTTGCTCGTAAGCGAGCGCTTGATCCAATAGAGCATCGGTTGCATCTGGCACTTCAGCTCCAAGTCTTGCCACCATGGCTTTTCGACTCCGCAAGAGCACGCGAGAGAAGAATTCGAAAGGGCCAACCCCTGTAACCAAAGTTTCCCATTGGCGCAGCAATTTGGAGTTTTCATCATCCTGGGTCAGAAGTCTGTGCCATAAACTGGTCGATCCTCGACCATATGCGAGTTCAAACAGCTGATCTTCAGTCAAAGGCATGGGCATCAATGGGCTTTTAAGAATGCAAGCCAGCAAATAATCGTCTTGTGGCAAGAGCAGCCATTTTGCCAAAGCCAACAAATCTTGAATTGCTAGACTCTCTAAGAGATTTAACCGATCAGCACCTGCCACGGGAACATTGGCTTTACGCAATTCAGCAATCAACATCGAAAATATTGGTCCACGTGATTGTAAAAGAATTAGAATATCGTCAGGCTTTACAGGCTGATCTGTGGCGGCAATAATGCGCCGTCCAATCCAACTCTTGATCGTCATTGCAATATCTTTTGCCAATCTACGACGCGGCGAATTGCTTGATTCACGATCAACCGGAACCATCCAGGGCTTCTGTTCCTGTTGTTCTAAAGTCTCATAAAGTGGCCAAACTTCAACGACACCTGATTGATTCAATCGACTTGTCTGATGTGGTTTTTCACTGAGATCGTCGGGCGAAAATCCAAGTCGCAACGGTGTTTCTGGAGGAAAAACTTTGTCTACCGCGTCCAAAATATCTTGTGTGCTTCGATAGGAAATTGAAAGATCAATCTTCTTCAGTTCTTGATCAGCATCGGTAATTGTTTTCTCAAAATAAGTACGGGCTTGATTGAATGCTGCAGCATCTGCCCCTTGAAAACTATAGATCGATTGTTTGCGGTCACCCACCCCAAAAATGGTGCGTTTATCGTTTTGGGGTCGAGCTGAACCAGCAAAAAATTCATCAGTCAATGCTCTTATAATTTGCCACTGCGCTGGACTGGTATCCTGGGCTTCATCCACTAAAATATGTTTTAATCCTGCATCTAATTTGTAAAGTACCCATTGGGCGGTGCGCGATGTATTCAGCAATTTTGCGGTGTAACTGATCAAATCGTCAAAATCATAAAACCCTAATTGGCGTTTTTTCTTTTCAATTTCCTTCTGGACGGCTTGAGCCAATAAGAAGAGGCTGCTGGTTGCCTCAACTCGCAAATGCAAATCAAGTCTCTGAATTAAATCAGCACAGCGCTCCTTCTCGGAGTCCAAAAATAATGCTGACTCAGGATAGGTTTTTTGAAATTCGCTTGAATAGAGTTTTCTGTTTCTTATTATTCTGCCCTTTGTGAAAGTCAGAGCGTATAGAAATTCGTACGGTTCCCGCGTCTTGGTTGCTTGCAACATTAATTTTGCGGCATCAAAACCATAAAATGGTTTTTGAGTCGAAAGAAACTGCGCGTGATGTTCGTAAAGTGCTCGATTTACATTTTGCAGTTCGGCTTTTAAGGAGAGCGAATTATGCTCACCGTCTAAATTTAAAGCTTCTTTTAAAACTAATGCGAAATCATTGGCCTTGATCGTTGAATTCAGGATCGAGCGCAGCCCCTTGGCACCACTGAGGAACTCACGTAGCAAACTCTCAAAACCTTCACTATTGGTGTGCGATACAACGTCGGCTAGCGCTTTTTCGTATTCTGAATTATTATTGCTGCCAGCCCATTGCAAAATATGCTCAATGGCTTCGTCACGCAATTCTCGTTCGCGTCGGTCATCAAGAACGCGAAAACCGGGCGCCAGACCTGCTTCAACTGGAAATAGATGCAGCAATTTTTCACAGAATGCATGAATGGTTTGAATTTTCAAACCACCTGGTGTTTCTAATGCTTGGGTAAACAATCGTCTCGCAACCAAGAGACTCTTCGGATCATTTAAATCACCACTAAGTAGCCTTAACTCTTGGGATAGTGCTTCATCATTTAATGCAGTCCACGCCCCGAGTTTGGCAAAGAGACGCTCGGACATTTCAGCGGCGGCAGCTTTGGTATAGGTGATACACAGGATTGATGAAGGTTCAGCACCTGATAGTAATAGTCTCACAACGCGTTCAATCAAAACATGGGTTTTGCCAGAACCAGCATTGGCGGTGACCCAAACAGAATGCCTAGGATTAGAAGCATCCCTCTGTGTTGGAGTAGCGTAAATTTTTTTCTGCTTCATGCTTCACCTGCCGAATTCCATTCGGCATAGCGTGACAAATGATCGTAATCTGAGACGTCGTCCTCTTTGAACATATTTGCCCGCGGATAATAGGGTTGATCGGGGTTCTGATAGCCGCGCAATAGTGCTTTCAATTGATCAAACTGGGCGATGCCAAGCTCAGTGAGTGTTTGAACACTTTCTGGTTTCACGTCGATGCGTTGACCTTCATCCTTTGTGCCGCTGATTTTAAGAAATATTAGCTCTTCGGTTTGGGCAGCAGATAATTTGGCAAATCCTTTCAACGCCAAGATGGCAGCTTCAAGTGGCAATTGAGGTTTCATTCCCGTGATCACTTGCGGATTGCTCGGCGTTAGACCCGTTTTGTAATCAATGATCCGCGCGTTGCCAGTATGCAGAAAATCTATTCGGTCGGCCCGAGCATAAAGCGAATAAGAAATACCATTTATGTCAAACTCGGTATTGCCTGCCGACTCGGCAAATACTCTATATGTATTTTTACGAAGCTCGATTTCTTGTTCAACCAACCATGACGCCATGCGCTTAAAGCAGGGCCACCAGAAAGATGAAACCTCTAATTCCGACATCAGGGGTGAAAAGGCCTTGTGCCCTTGTTCAATAAGCAGGGCCAGACTATCTCCCGCCATATGTTCTGGCTGAAGTTGGTTCCACGCATCGATCGCTTCATGAAACAATGTGCCTCTTAACGGAGCGTCGACGTGTTGAGCGAAAGGTGGCAACGGATTCAACCGCAGTATTTTACTCGCGTAAATGGCATAAGGGTCACGTATCAATTGTTCGACCGAGCTTACGCTAAAGCGAGTTGGCCTTACCGATAGCGGCGGCTTGGCAATCGGCTTGGCGAAAGGGATTACGGCTAATGGGTCATCCAAAGTTTTCGCTAGGTGGGCCCATTTTTGATCTTGTGCAGTTGCTATTTCAACACCGCCGGCTTGCAAGACATTCTGAAGGCGTAGAATCCACCGCGATGGTATTTGCGGCGAGCTTTCGATGCGTTTCGACCATGTGAGATAAACTTTTTTTTGCCCGAAACCTTGCGTAAAATCATGGGCGGAAACACCAATTTCTCGCTCAGGTTGTTGCATGCCGAAAATGGTGCGCATGCTTCGATTAAGCCAGGGTCCTGGGTCTGGTTGAGCTGGCCATTTGCCTTCGTTGAGACCCCCTAAAATAACGATATCAGCTGGTATTAAACGTGCTTCCAAAACGCCATAAATTGCCAGGCGCGGGTGACTTGCCACTTTCTGCCTCAATGTTTCATTGCGAAGCATGTGCAAAACAATGACGCTGGTAGCTGCAAAGCTGCCTTTGGGGTGGCGTCGCGATTCACTTTGCAATTCAGCCATGATGGACGCAAAGGCAATATTCTCTGGCAAATTTTGGTCGGCTTCGGCTGCAAATGCTTCTACACAGGTTTTGATAATATTCAGGTGGCTTTGAAAATCTGTGGCGTTGGTTAGGCCCAGAGGTTGAAGAGCTGTTACTAAGACTTGGATAAAATTACCCAACGTGCTCCACTCTTGATCGTCAAGCGCTGCGACCAAATCATGGCTGCGCTGTTTCTTAGTTTTCGCCAAAATGGCGCGTTTGTAGGCAATAGAAATTCCACCAAGTCCCGAAGCGCGACCATAACCGCGCAAAACTACAATTTCCAAGTTGCGGAGGTGTCTCAAGAATAGATGTCGTTCTATGCCAAGATTGCAATCAGGATGTGAGAGAAGGCTGAAGATGCTCGTTGGGGTAAAATCTTCTGCAGCACATTGTAGCAATCGCGCTGTGAGTGACGCCAAGCCAAAATTCACTAATGGCTCGCCAGCAGAATCGTCTATTACAATATTCCATCGCATCATTTCTGCTTTGACGCGCCGGGCGAGATCACGGTCTGGAGTTACCAATGCAGCTTTTTGGTACGGCAATTCAAGCGTCTCACGCAAAATGAGCGCAATACTTCGTGCCTCGCAATGGCGATCCTGCGCTTCAACAAGATGCACATTTTCCAAGGCTTGTGAAATGTCGTTCTTGCGGTTTTTGAGTTTTTCATGCCAGCGCTCTGCCGTTAAGGCCGGACGCATCAGTTCCGTCGCCAGCCAATTGCGATTGCCCGCAACTGGCCCAAGTGTCTGAACATCACTGCGCTCAACACCGAGTTCGCCTATTAATGCTTTTAGAGAAAACTGAGGGTGCTCCGGCGTCATAACTTGCCATGCTTCGGTTTCCATGATGAGTTCCAAACCGGGCAAGACAATGGCACCTTTATCATGCAATGAAATGGCTTTGAGCAGCGCTCGTGTGGCTGGAATTGTCCCTGTCGAACCTGCCGCAATAATTGGACCTTTGACAACGCCTTCCGATATGCGTGCCGCTTCTAATCTGATCAGACGACTGCGCCTCTCTGTTGGGCTCATCAGTTCTTCGGTTGCAAGCCTTTTGGGAAGCTCAACTTTTATAAGACCTATTAGACTTAGAACAGCATTACGATGTTCGGAGAGTTCGATGTCATAGGCTTCGTCTATTTTTCCAAAATCCACTTCTTCAGTTTCAACTTGAGTGAGTAGTTTGAGCAAGCTTGTGGCGAGGCCCAAACTTTGTGCATGCGAGTTTACAATTTCTTGGGCGAGAGAAATTTGCGGATTATCTTTTGCCCATTCAGCCAATAATGAAAGAAGAGTAAAAAGCTGCCCTGTGCGAGAAATAGCTTTGGGCAAATCTCCATGATCATCATTGCCTGAGAGACGGTCCTCATCGAGGTCGCCAATGGGTTTTATGCGCGGCATAACAAGTCCTTCAGCATCAGACAATTCAGCCAAGATATTCGTCAGTTCACGCGCCGCGCGGCGTGTAGGCAACAAAATTGTCCATTGGGAGAGCGGCGGCTTTTCTTCCCCTTCTAAAAGGGGGAAGCCGCTGAGGACAGCCCGAGCCAAAACATGCAAAAAACCACTGGTCGGTGAAATGGTAAATACACTGGGGGTGTCTCTATTCATGGCTCGAATCGTTGGAGTGTATTTTCCGCCTCGGCAATGGCGCTGGGCGTTCCAACATGCAGCCAATGCCCTTTGTGGACAAGACCATAAAATGTATTTTTTGCCAGGGCCTTTTCCCACATGCGCCACATTGAAAACTTGCCCGCCGGCGCATTCTCGAATAGACGCGGGTGTACTAGATAAGCACCAATATAAGTGAGTCCTCGTGCAGTTTGAGGTTTAATTTGGCCATCATTAGCCAGCACAAAATCGCCGTCACCAGAATAACCTGTGGTAGATTTAGGATCACAGAGCAGAAGCAGACAGTCCATTTTTTCGTCCCAAGAATCGCGCAACCTCTGCAAGGCGGGGATATCGTTATCAATCCAGAAACTATCACTGTTCAAGACGAAAAATGGATCGTTCCCTAGCAATGGGAGAGCCCGGGCGATGCCACCTCCGGTGTCGAGAATTGCATCTGTTTCATCTGAGACGAGAGTTTCTGGGCTGGAAATTGTTTTCGACCAAGCAATGAGTTGTTCCGGCAAATAGTGAACGTTCACTATTGCTTTCGAAACGCCGGCCTCCCTTAGGCGATCGAAACCATAGTCAATAATGGATTTGCCCGCGACTTTAATGAGGGGCTTGGGTATTTTTTCGGTGAGAGGTCGCATCCGTGTCCCGTAACCTGCGGCGAGAACCATTGCGGTGTGGCCGATCTTATAAGAACTCATTTGCGCCCCACTGATAATGCTTCAGGCATATTTTTCTCAAACCATTGTCTTAGCTCGTTCAATACTGGATGGGCAAGATTGCGGGCAAGGTAACGTGACACTCGCGGCATGTGTTTGAGGTAACTGGGTTTTCTATCTCGCATTGCCAAGCGCGCGAAAATACCAAGAATTTTTGTCGCGCGTTGGGCACCCAGAATTGCATAGGCTGTGGCAAATTTATGTGAATCAAAATCTTGCTGTTGATGGCGCAACTCTTCGTAGAGGTGATAGAGCTCATCCGCCCAGTCAAAACCAATATCGACACGAGCGTCTTGTAACAGTGATGCAAGATCATAGGCTGGATGGCCCAGCACAGCATCCTGTGTATCAATCAGACCCACGCGCTTAATTCCTTCACGTTCGGGAAGCCAGATGAGATTTGGAGAATGAAAATCTCGCATCACCCAATAGGGTCGAGAAGAAACGGCCAGGGGAAGAATTTTTCGCCAAAGGTTTTCGAATGATTGACGAAGCTCAAGATCAGCTGCTGTTCCTTGAACGTATGGCCAGAACCAAGTGACCAAAAGATCTGTTTCGATGAGCTGTGCGTCCAAATCATAAGAATTTATCGCGCTTGGCCAATTCCTGGTGCTCATATCGGCGAGAAGCGCTATGGTTGCTCGCATGGGCTCACGCATATCTAAACCGTCGCGGATCATCCGCCCATAGACGAGATCGCCAAAATCTTCGACTACAGCAAGTCCAGCTCTAAGATCGGTGGTTTCTACCTGCGGCGCACTATAGCCAAATGAAATAAGTTGCATGTTTACAGCGCACACTGACGCTAAACCTTCAGCAAGATGGGCTATTGCACTATAGGGCTTGCCGCCTTTCACTGGCGGACCATCCGGCCGCTGCGGCATATCCATCAAGATTGACTGTCTATTATTCTGTTTAAGAGTTTCGTAACGACGCGAAGATGCATCCCCTTCCAAAAACAAACGAGTGGAATTACTCCACTCTGTTTGAGCTAAAAAATCTTCAATATCAGCATTGCGTTTTAAAACATCAACCCATGTACCATTCGCCGTTAATTCCACGTGCCGACTTTTACCGCCGCCAGAAAAATGTAAAGACAGCGTATTATCTGTGAGCGGACTCGCCAGTCGTTCTGGCCATTCAATGAGCAAGATGCTGGTTGCGAGCAATTCGAGCAGGCCGAGCTCTTCAGTTTCGGCTTTGGTTGAGAGCCTGTAGAGATCAACATGAGCTACCGCGATGCGAGTTTGATCATAGATCTGAATGAGCGAAAAACTCGGACTTGGAATATCAATAATCTCTTCGGGTTTGGACAAAGCTCTAATGAATGCCCGCGCAAATGTCGATTTGCCTGCGCCAAGATCACCACTCATTGCAATAACGAGTCCGGGTCTGGCCCAGAGCGATAGCAACTGCGCAAAGTTCTCGGTTTCTAACTGTGAATTGAAATTATATTGGTTTTTCATGCGGCAAAGGATGGCCCAAACCGAGCGCTCTGGTTTTTTTCAGTTTTTTGAGGTCCCTTTATAGGCAACGTGCAAACAACCGTTGTGCCTTGGTCCAATTTAGAGACAAGTGAAACTTTGCCGCCATGGAGTTCCGTGAAACTTTTGACAATGGCTAAACCAAGTCCAGGACCTCGATGGCTGCCGGGCAGGGGCTTTGCCTGAAATCTATCAAAGGCCTTTCGTTGAAATTCAGGCTCTATGCCGCGACCAGTGTCTGCAACCCAAATCTGAATGTTCTCTCCAATTTTGCGTGCCCCCATACGGACAGTTCCACCGGCTACGGAAAAACCAACTGCATTTGAAATGAGATGTGTGAGAATTTGTTCAAGCCTATCCCTGTCGCCTGCGAAGGCGTTAGCATCGTCTGCGACCTCAATGCTGACTTGCAATTGACGTTTTTCCAACACGGCAGAAAATTTTTCGGCACTGGTTGCCAAAAGATTGGACATATCAATCGTCGTGAGCTTCAGCTCCATCTGCCCAGCGTCAATAGCGGAGAGATCAATTATAGCGTCAATGATTGATTTCAGGTCCTCTGAAGACTTTCGGATGTCCAAAACATATTCTCGCTGCTTTGGTGTCAATGGTCCCGCAATTCCATATTCTAAAGTCTCTGCAAAACCAACAATGCTCGTCAGTGGGGTACGAACTTCATAGGAAACATTGGCAAGAATGCTATTCTTCAAACGATCTGCCGCTTCCAACGCTTCCGCACGGTCCCGCAGAGCCTGTTCAACCTTTACCGCATCAGACACATCTGTGAACGTTAAGAGCGCGTTGCCATCAGGTAATGGCACAGCGCGATATCGAAGGACCCTGCCATCTTGACTCATGCGGCCCTCATGCGGTTTTCGATTGGCTTCAATTCCGGTGACGCCATATTTTATATCTTGCCAACCGGCGCGTGAATCGGTGCTCAATGATTCCAGTTGGGCCAGTTGTTCCACATGAGGTTTCTGTTTCAGAAATTCGGCATCGAGTGACCAGAACCGTGAAAAGGCGGGATTAAACAGTTTTAGACGACCATCAGAACCGGAGAGAGCTACAGCTTCGGCGAGGTTATCAAGGGTTTCACGTTGAACTTCAAAGAGTTCATTATACCTGCTCTCGAGTTGATATTCCTTTGTCAGGTTTTCATAGAGATAGGTGACGCCGCCAAATGGATGATGCTCACAAATGACGCGCAATGATCTGCCATCGGGCAAATACCAATAGTTTTCACGTGCTTCCAAATTAGTATAGGATTTTAAATGCTTGCTGCGCCATTCGCGATAATTTGCTTCTTCTGGCAATGCGCGCTGGGCTCGCAGCTTATCTAATATTTCACCATCACTGGGATGAGTTTGTAGCCAGTCTTCATCAAGATTCCATAAAGCGACATAGGCTTGATTGTAAAACCGAAGCCGCTGATCTGGGCCAAATATTGCAATGGCTGTATTAAGTTTATCGAGCGTTGATGCGTGAGCGTTTATATGGCGATCAAGTTCTTTTTCTGCTGCTTCTTGCGGTGTTACATCCACTGCAAAGCCAGTTTTACCGATCGATAAGTCAACTTCATAGATATTAAAAGTTCGCATTGATCCGGCATTAACTGCGCGCGCGCGACCAAGCAGGCCCTGCTTTTCATCTGCATATTCAACATCGATGGCCTCGTTTTTAATGAGGGTGATATTAGATCTAACCCTGGCATTGCCGTCAGATTGCTCGGTGGCAGTCATGTAAGCTTTGTTAATCCAGCTCAAGGCACCGTCGTTATTCTTGATCCAAATCGGGAAAGGGGCCGCGTCAAGAATAGCGCTGAGGCGTTCGACTTGTTTGCTGAGTTTTAAAGCGTCATATTGGTTTTCGGTAGCTTGACGTCGTTCACCGGCCAGTGGTCTAAACCGCAATATCGCCAGGCCTCCGGCAGCCCTGCCATCAGCTTCGATGAGATCGCCTAATTTTGTTTTAACGCCAAGATTAAAGGGGTTACCAGAGCTGCGCAGCTCTTTCAAACTCTCAATCAATATGGCTGCTGAATCGCGCTCCAACCAATGCTCGTAGTTTGCGACCTCGGCCAACGTCATTGGTATTTTCACCGCGCCATGCATGGTTCCAGACAAGCGAGCGGGTCTGTCTTCGCGTCCGCGCCATGTCAACATGATTTGCGCTTCAGAATAGATCGCTGATTCAGCTTCATTTAGAAGTTGTTCAAGCTCGCCTAACCTTGTTCTTGCTTGCATCTCAGAAGCATGTTGGCGCCGCAAGCGATAGAGAGCTGTTACCAATGATCCGCCAATGACGAGGAGGCCAACAACGGTTAGCGTGGTTGTTGATTCCGTCGAGAAGCTCAAGGCACGCGCTGGGCTTGCCGCCAAAACTAGAGGCAAACCAACGAGCGCTGCGTGTCTGAACGCCGTGCTGATTTTTTTGCCCTTAAATTGCAATGCTCATTCTCCGCCAGCCGTTTGGGTTGTGACGAATCACAACCCTGCCCCGCTAACGTATAGCTGCAAATTCCCTGTTTCGGGAATCCGCTAATATTAATAGCGGTAATATTCTGGCTTGAACGGGCCCTTTTGATCAACGCCGATATAAGCGGCTTGTTCATTGCTGAGAACGGTGAGCTTCACGCCAAGTTTTTCGAGATGCAAGGTTGCAACTTTCTCATCCAAATGCTTAGGCAGAACGTAAACTTCGTTCTTATATTTGCCAGTTTTGGCATTGGTAAAAAGTTCGATTTGCGCCAAGGTTTGGTTTGTGAAAGATGCTGACATCACGAAGCTTGGGTGGCCTGTGGCGTTGCCCAAGTTGACAAGGCGGCCTTCGGACAACAGAATCATGCGATTGCCTTTGGGGAAATTCACAATATCAACTTGTGGCTTGATGTTTGTCCACTTGAAGTTCTTGAGTTCAGCCACCTGGATTTCATTATCGAAGTGGCCAATGTTGCAGACAATCGCCATGTCTTTCATCTGCTTCATGTCATCAATGGTGATCACATCCTTGTTGCCGGTGGCTGTTACGAAAATATCAGCGCTGGCCACAACATCTTGCAGTGTTTGAACAGAATAACCATCCATCGCTGCTTGAAGGGCGCAGATGGGGTCAACTTCAGTCACCACGACGCGGGCACCTGCACCACGCAGCGAAAGGGCTGAACCTTTGCCCACGTCGCCATAGCCCAAAACTACGGCCACTTTGCCGGCCATCATCACGTCAGTGCCGCGACGAATCGCATCCACCAAAGATTCACGGCAGCCATATTTATTGTCGAATTTCGATTTGGTCACTGAGTCATTCACGTTGATTGCGGGGAATGGCAATTCGCCCTTCTTCTGCATTTCATACAGACGATGAACGCCTGTGGTGGTTTCTTCCGAGACGCCGATAATCGAGGCTTTCACTTTGTCGAACCAGCCTGGGCTATTTTTGATGCGCTTAGCGATTTCAGCATAGAGGCATTCTTCTTCTTCGCTCTTTGGGTGGGCGATCAATGATGCGTCTTTTTCAGCGCGCGAACCGAGCAGAATGTAAAGTGTTGCATCGCCGCCATCATCCAAAATCATGTTGGTGACTTGACTATTATCCCATTCAAAAATCTTAGCGGTGAAGGCCCAATATTCTTTCAGATTTTCGCCTTTGAAGGCAAACACCGGAATGCCAGCAGCAGCAATGGCGGCAGCAGCATGGTCTTGTGTCGAATAGATGTTGCATGAGGCCCAGCGAATATCAGCGCCTAAGGCTTTCAATGTTTCGATCAACACAGCCGTTTGAATGGTCATGTGCAAGGAACCTGAAATGCGCGCACCCTTCAAAGGCTGGTCGGCGGCATATTCCGCACGGGTGGACATAAGGCCGGGCATTTCAATTTCTGCCATATCCAATTCTTTGCGGCCCCAATCGGCAAGCTTGATATCGGCGACGTAATAATCTTTGAATTCGGACATGGGTGGACTCCTGATGATTGTTGGGCTGCCGATAGCATGGGATGCCTCGAGGTGCAATATCTATATAAAGATATCTTTATGTGGTGTTTTGCAATTGTCGACTGCGCTTATTTAGTTTTCAAGCGCTCCAACATCTCCTTCACCGTAGCCTTATCTAATTTCGCAATACCCTTTGATAAGCGGTTGGCGAGTTCGGTGGCTTCGGGGTCTAGGCCTGCGGTGTCTATGGTGATTTTAGGATGCGAGAGCCTAGAGAGTTTGACCAGCTCTTCGGCTTCATCCCAGATGATGTTGAGATAGGCGATGATGCTTTGCACCAGATGCCAGCTTGGCCTTCCGCGTTTGCCGTGTTCCAAAGCTGAGAGATAGGCACTGGAGACATTGATGGCGTTTGCCATATCGGCCAGCGTGAGTCCGCGATCGGCGCGCAGCTCTCTCAGCTTAGCACCAAAAGGTGTCATGCGTGTTCGCCTTGGCGCTTTCGGAGTTTCACATAAAACGCACCGCCACCACCATGCTTGGGATGGGCGGGTTGGAAGCCCACAATGTGGGCACGGAAAATGGCTTCGTGAAACATCAGTGGCACTTCGCGGCGCAATTTTCCTTCACGCTCTGGTGTGTGGAAATGGCTGTGACCATGCAGCGTGTGGCGTGCATAAGGGGAAGCACCTTTGCCGGTGATCACCAATACCAGCCGCACACCGCGAAGGCGCTGAATGCTGACGAAGTTTAAGAGTTGCATCCGCGCCGTCTCAAGATTCTCACCATGTAGATCAAGCCTTGCTTCAGGATCGGCCTGACCGCGCCCCAGTTTTTGCGTGGTGCGGCGATCGAAGCTGGAAATGGCAGGCGGCTCGGTGCGGAGCGCTTTTCGATTGAGCACGAAGTCAACAGTTTGCACCAGCATTTGCGGTTGCAGGACGATGCCTTTTATTTTTGATTTGGCTTTGAGTTGTTTGCGAATGGAGAGCGGCTGAATAGCGCGTTTCACTTCATCCCACAGGCCATGATCAGGCACTTCGAAATTTTTGCGGTTCATAATTTTAGACGCGCTGCCACCAGTTTCGGGAGCAACACCACCATAGAGCCCGGGCTTTTCATGTGACCTGCAGTGAAAGCTGCGTCCTCACCCCAACCCCAATAGATATCGCCGCGCACATAACCCTTGATGGCCGTGCCTGTATCCTGCGCCACCATCAAATGTTGAAACGGTTTTGCGCCAGCTTCAGACGGGGTTGAGGTGTCGATCCAGATGGGTGTTCCGAACATCCAGATGGACCGATCGACCGCGAGACTGCGGAGCGGCGTGAGATTCACTTGCTGTGCGCCCAACGCGCCAAGTTCGGCTGAGGGCACATTGATCTGGCGGAAGAAAATATAGGATTTATTATTCCACATCAGTTCGCGCGCTTCATTGGGATGCCTACTCATCCAAGTGCGAAGGAACTCCATCGACATGGTGTCTTTGGTGCCTACGCCTTTTTCTAAAAGCACATGGCCAATGCCAGTATAAGGTAGGCCGGTTTTTGCGGCATAGGCGAGGCGGATGATCTTTCCTTCTGGTAACTTCACGCGACCTGAGCCTTGGATGTGAATGAAGAAGGCATCGACCCAGCTTTTCAACCAACAGATTTCAAGGCCCCTGCCATCCAGAGCACCTTGCTCGATTTCTTTGCGGGTTGCGTAGACCTCCGCTTTGCCATCGACGATGCGCCCATAAGCGAGGCCTGTTTCCTTTTTGCCCGGCTCATCAAGGGCCTTGAGATCGGCAGGTTTTTTATAAACGGGCACTTGGTATTCACTGGTTTTAACCAGACTGCCTTCGGCCTCGGGTTCGTAATAGCCAGTATAAAGCCCTTGTCGGCGCTCCGGATCACTCACCTTATAGGCAATGAAATGGGTTTCAAAAAACTCTTTGCCATTTGTCGCGGTGAGGGCTTGTTGGCACAGCGTGATCCAGTCGCTCAGTTCGCCTCCAAGGGTGGCGGCCCGTTTAAAACCATGGGCTGTGGTTAGTATTTCTTGGCACGAGCGCTGAAATGTTTGCAGCGCTTTGGCGTGATCATCCGTAACCCAACCTGCCAGCGTTTCAATTTTTACCGGTTCAAACATTTTGGAAGCCGCGTTCAGTGTTGTGATGCTGGCGACGAATAAAATAGCACATATGATCAGCCTCATTCGCCTGTCGCAGTCAACTTCCAATTGGGATCACGCGATGTGAGATCGCGTTCAAATGTCCAGCGATCTGTATCTTCGCGGATCGCTTTTTCATCACCGTCGATTGTGGCCCCAGATTTATCGATTGTTGCATTGATCATTTCAGTGATAAATTGAACACTGATGCTGGCTTTATTTCCTTCGAGGGACGCAAATTGTAATGTTGTCGATTTTGCTCCAACGAATTTGAAAATTTTTGTCACAGCCTGTTTTTGGTTCTGATCAATTACTGCCGCGAAGTTTTCAAAAACTGGTTTCGACAATAATGCCTTTAGTGTTGGCTTATCGCCGTTGGAAAAAGCTTCCAAAATCATTTCGTGGGCGGCTTTGGCACCTGCCACAAAACTGGTGACGCTAAAATCTTTTTGCAGTTTGCTTATCGCCTCTAAAGCTATGGCCAAATCAGAGCCTTCTTCCGCATGGCCTTGCCAGACAGGGCTAGGCGGAATGTATTCGGGATTTTCGATCACGGGCAAATCGGGCTTTGGCTTTACTGCGGCAACGATCGGTGGCCGCTCCAAGCCTGTGCGTTGACCCAGCACAGTTTTGAGCTTCCAGAAAATGACAAGGGCGGCGACCAGTAAGATGAGATTGAGTGGATCAGATAACAAACGCGTTGGTCCTTATGATCAGTGATCACATCTATATAGAGACAATATTGGCAAAACCAAACTCTTGGTCAAACTCTAGGCCCACCTTGCGGCTCACTTGGCTTCATGATAGCGAGGCTTTGGAACTTGGCCTTCGGCGGGAAGGCCTATCATATGAGGCAAAAATGGCAAAACCAATCAAGACGGCTCCACGCAAGGCGCCTGTAAAAGTGACGGAAAAACCTGCAAATGGTGCTACCCGCAGACCCATTCCAGTGGCTGAAGCAAAACCAGCGACAATTCAGGCTACGGCGTCGCCAGCCAATCTTACAGCACCAGAGCCGCAGCCCGGCGCGCAACCTTCGCTTAAAATTCTGGGTCAGTATTTGAAGGATCTCAGCTTTGAAAATCCAAATGCACCTTTGTCGCTGGCGCCGCAACAAAGCCAGCCTGATATTAATATTTCGGTCAATGTGAATGCGCGTAATCTGGGACCTTCAGATTTCGAAGTTGAATTGCATTTGGATGCCAAAGCGACATCAGAGGGCAAAGTGATTTTTGCAGCTGATCTGCTGTATGCGGGCATGTTCCGGTTGGAAAATTTTCCGGCGAATTTATTGCATCCAGCTGTGCTCATTGAATGCCCACGCATGTTGTTCCCCTTTGCGCGGCAGATTTTGGCAGATGCCACGCGCAATGGTGGCTTTCCACCTTTGATGCTGGATCCCATAGATTTTGCATCAATGTATCAAAAGCGGATGCAACAACAGGCTGTGGCCCAAGCTTAGGTCTTAGACTTCATTCCAAAGCGCCTTTTCACCCAATTCATCAATACAGGCTTGGTGGGAGGCGCTTTCTTCTTGAGTGGAACGTGACGCCAAAACTTCGATACGCATTCTCGTTGTTTGGCGCACAGATTGGATTTCGACTTTTTGTGTCGTCGCCTGGGCTTGAAGAAGGAGGGCGGTTTGTCTGCCGCCGATTAGTTCCAAATAGATATCAGCCAGCAGTTCAGCATCTAACAATGCGCCATGCTTAGTGCGTTTGGAATTATCGATCCCATAACGCCGACACAGCGCATCTAAACTGTTCGGCCCCATGGGGTGGCTGCGTCTTGCCATTGGCAGAGTGTCTATGACTTGCGCTGGTGGAATGGCGGCGCGGCCGATGAAGCCGAGTTCCGCATTGATAAAGCCCATATCAAAGCTGGCATTGTGGATTATAAGCGGAGCATCACCAACAAATATGAGAAATTCTTCTGCTATAGATTTAAACAGAGGTTTATCTTTGAGAAAAGCGGCACTTAAACCGTGAATGGCTTCTGCTTCTTTCGGCATATCGCGCTCAGGGTTTATGTAGACATGAAAAGTCTTTCCAGATGGGATGTGATTGATTAATTCCACACAGCCGATTTCAACAAGGCGGTCGCCAGTGGTGGGTGAAAGTCCTGTGGTTTCGGTATCCAGGATGATTTCACGCATTGGTCGGTGCCTTTTCGCGGATGTGCTCAATTAACGCTTTCGTGGTGTCTGCGAGTTCTTCCAAGGTGCCATTGTTCTCTATGGTGAAGTCCGCCCAACTGCGTTTTTCGGCATCGGGCATTTGTTTGGTATTGATCAAGTTAAATTTTTCTATTGTCATGCCGGGCCTATCCAAAGCCCGAGCTTTTTGGTTTTCCGGCGTCGATGACACAACGATGATAATGTCCATCTCACGAGCCCGGCCCGCTTCCAATATCAGAGGTGAATCGATCACTACCAAGCCCGATGTTTGCATCCTCAGAAACTCATCTTCAGCATGCTGCACCAAGGGATGAATGATCGCCGTTATCGGTTTCAATAGACCGGGATCTTTGGCAATCAACCTTGAAAGAATTTTGCGATCAACACGTTGGCCGACGATCGCTTCAGGACATATCTGTGCCAAGGCTTTCGCGGCTGTTCCATTTTCGTATATTGCATGTACTGTTGCATCGGCATCAAAGACAGGAATATCAAGTGTCCGCAGAATTTTGGTTACTTCGGATTTTCCCATGGCAATGGACCCTGTTAAACCAATGATCATGGTTTATAATCCGAATCAATATCATGGGCGATTAAATTGTAGAGTTCGGGTGTCACGACGGGCTTCACTCCAAACCAAAGTTCAAACCCGCGCACCGCTTGATGCAATAACATACCAAGGCCCGGCACTGTTCGAAAACCTAAAGTTTCAGCCGAATGGATGAGATTTGTTTTCAGCGGCACATAAACAATATCGGCCACGACTGCGTGCGATGGAAGTGTACTGATATCGATGTCGAGTTCGGGTTGACCAGACATGCCTTGCGATGTGGTGTTGACGAGGACGTCACAAAATTTCAGATTTAAAGCGCTTGGTTCAACCGGAATAATTTTTTGGCCAAATAGAACTGTCAAATCTTGAGCCCGCGCTAAAGTTCGATTTGCTACCGTGATGGACCTCACATTGGCGCGCAGTAACCTTTCAATGAGGGCTTTGGCTGAACCCCCTGCTCCCAGTAAAATAATATTTTTTCTAGCGATGTCGTAGTTTGGAACAGAAGCAATAAGATTTTGCAGGAATCCTTCACCATCGGTTGAGGTGGCATGGGTTTGGCCGCTTTTCACATAAACCGTGTTGAGAGCACCAATGGCTTTCACGCTTTCATCGATACGATCGATGAAAGCAAGAGCTGTTTCTTTGTGTGGGAGTGTGACGTTACAGCCCACATAGCCATTGGCTCTGAGTTGGGTTAGAAAGTCTTTAAGATCGGGGGGCTCAACCAAAATCCGTTCATAGCGCCCTGCAACGCCCAGCTGTTTCAACCAAAACCCATGGATCAGGGGTGAGCGCGAGTGCATTATAGGCGAACCAATGACACAGGCTTTAATCATGATGCAATAAACTTGATGTCGCGCAGAAAGGCAAGACAGGGCAGAAGCGGTAGGCCTAGAATTGTAAAGTAATCACCTTCGATTTTCTCAAAAAGTTGCGCACCAAGGCTTTCCAATTGATAGCTCCCGACAGTGTTGAGCAGTTTTGTGCCGCAAGCGGCGATGTAGGTTCTAGCAAAATCGTCGCTGAAATTGCGCATGGTCACTTGTGCTTCTTGGCATACTGTCCAAATCACTCGACCATCTTGCGCGATGGCGAGGGCTGAGTGGAGGGTATGCGTTCCTCCACGCAAAGCCAATAGCTGGCGATGAGCTTGGTCAATGGAGTTGGGTTTTTTGTACAAGTTTCCTTGGTAAGACAGAGTTTGATCTGCACCCATAATGAGGTGACGATGAGCAGCAAGACTCAAAGCTTTTTGTTCCGCTAAAAATATGGCTATGGCACGTGCTGGTATGGCTCTGAGGGATTAGTGAGCTGAGGTTTCGTCAAATTGAGGTTGGCGTGTTTTAAATTTCAGACCTGCATTCTGCAAAATGGACTTTCTAATTTTGCTGCTGGACGCAAGAATGAGGTTTTGGGTTTGCATAAACGGTATCTGGGCCTGGGGACGGTGTGTGGATAAGTTTTGTTGTGTTCGGAATGTGTTTCGTTGTGAACTGACAGCTTAATGAGTTATTAACATTTAAGTTTTGATTTGGCGCGGATTATTTTCAGTGTTCGTAATGCGGAGGAAATATTTGGTATATTAATTGTTTGATTTATTTGATTTAAATTTAACTTATTTTGATTTATCAGAATTTATACACAGTTTTTCCAGAACCCATCCTACGCAATTGTGTTAGACCCACTATTCACGGTCCAACAGAATCTACAATCTATAGATATATCTATTTTGTTTAAGTGAGACGTAATTGAAAGCTTTACTCAGTGTTCTGGAAAATCGTAGACCTGATCGTAGACCGATTTGGGTGATGAGGCAGGCTGGTCGCTATTTGCCAGAGTACCGTGCGATACGAGAAAAAGCCGGTAGCTTTCTCAAACTTTGTTATAATCCTGAGCTCGCTTGTGAGGTTACTTTGCAGCCTTTGCGGCGGTATGATTTTGATGCGGCTATTTTGTTTTCAGATATTCTGGTGGTTCCCCAGGCTATGGGTTTAGCGTTGGACTTCAAAGCGGGTGAAGGGCCGATTTTAGAAACAGTGGCGAGTGAGGGTGATGTTGGGAAGTTGAGATCAGCGGGTTCGTTTGATCAGTTTGAGAGGGTTTGGGAGACGGTTGGTTTGGTCAAGGCAGATCTTGACAAAGACAAGACATTGATTGGCTTTTGCGGCGCGCCTTGGACTGTCGTTAGTTATATGATTGAGGGGGGTAGTTCAAATCGTAAACGGGCACTGGCGGTCGCTATGGAACAACCCATTTGGTATGGCCGGTTGGTTGACAAAGTGGTTGACGCTTCGATTGGGTATTTGTTGGGGCAGATTAGAGCAGGGGCTGATACTGTGCAAATTTTTGACAGCTGGGCTGGTGACTTACCGCGAGGATCATTGATACGATTGGTTATTGAGCCGGTGAAGCGGATTGTTGATGGCGTTCGCGCTGTTTACCCCAATTTCCCGATTATCGTTTTTGCTCGTGGTGTTGGCGACCAACATGCATTGGTTGCTAATGGGACAGCTGCGAATGCTATCGGAGTAGAGGAGGATTGCCTGCTTTCAGATGTGTTGAACACATTACAAAATCATGTGGCTGTTCAGGGTAATTTATCTCCTGCGTTATTATTGGGCGATGTGATTTCTCTGAGGTCTGGTGTTGGTGCAGTGCTGAGTGGCGTTCCGTTGGCGCGGCATATTTTTAACTTAGGGCACGGGATTACGCCGCAGGTTGATCCAGCGATGGTGACCGAATTGGTGCGTGCAGTGCGGGATTTTGATGCGGGGCGCTTGTGATGGTGTTGTGGGTTAAAGCTTTACACATCATCGCAGTGATTGCTTGGATGGCGGGGTTATTTTATTTGCCGCGGCTTTATGTTTATCACACGCGACAGGCTGTGGGGTCTGATATTGATGAGCTATTTAAAATTATGGAGCAGCGCCTGTTGAAAGCGATCATGCGGCCGGCTTGTATTGTGGCTCTGTTGGCGGGTGGTTATTTGGTGACGGCTTCTGGCTTTTCTTGGTCGGATCGTTGGTTGTCATTCAAGTTGTGGGGTGTCTTAGGGATGCTTGTTTACCATGGTATGCTGGAAAGTTATTGTATTAAATTTTCGCGTGGATGGCGGGGGCGGTCGGAGCGATATTTTCGGTTTCTGAATGAGGTTCCGACCGTGCTATTGATCTGGATTGTGATTATGGCGGTTGTGAAGCCCTTTGTTTAAATCGCTTTGCCTTGCTGTTGATTTGTGTTATGAGCCCACACCGTCCGATTTTTTCGGGCTCCCTGTCGCGCGTCCTGCGCGACTGAACTCTCAAAAAGTATTTGAACATGACCGAACTTGCCGATCTCAAAGAGATCAAGCTTTCCGAACTGAAACGCAAATCCCCCGCTGAATTGTTGAGCCTAGCTGAAGAGCTTGAGGTGGAAACTGCCAGCGCTTTACGCAAACAAGAATTGATGTTTGCGATTCTCAAGAACTTGGCTGTACGCAATGTGGAGATTATTGGCGAAGGTGTCATTGAGGTGATGCAGGATGGCTTTGGTTTTCTGCGTTCTGCTGATGCGAACTATCTCGCTGGACCAAATGATGTCTATGTAAGTACAAATCAGATCCGCAAATATACCTTGCGCACGGGTGACACGGTTGAAGGTCCTGTCAAAGGCCCAAAGGATGGTGAGCGCTACTTTGCTTTAGTGAAGCCGAACACAGTGAATTTTGAAGACCCTGAGAAGGCCAAACACAAAGTTAATTTCGATAATTTGACGCCGCTTTATCCTGATCAGCGGCTTGAAATGGAAATCACTGATCCAACGCGCAAAGACTATTCAGCACGTATTATTGATATTGTAGCGCCCATCGGCAAAGGCCAGCGCGGTTTGATTGTGGCCCCGCCGCGCACGGGTAAAACCGTATTGCTGCAAAACATTGCCCACTCGATTACGACTAATCATCCGGAATGCTATTTGATCGTTCTTTTGATTGACGAACGCCCCGAAGAAGTTACCGACATGCAGCGCTCGGTAAAGGGAGAAGTTATTAGTTCTACTTTCGATGAACCAGCAACCCGCCACGTTGCGGTTGCTGAGATGGTGATTGAGAAGGCTAAGCGTCTGGTTGAGCATGGGCGTGATGTTGTGATCTTGCTCGATTCGATTACGCGCCTTGGTCGCGCCTATAACACGGTGGTGCCGTCTTCCGGTAAAGTTTTGACTGGTGGTGTGGATGCTAACGCGTTGCAACGCCCCAAGCGCTTTTTTGGTGCGGCGCGTAACATTGAACACGGTGGGTCGCTGACGATCATTGCAACCGCTTTGATAGACACTGGCAGCCGGATGGACGAAGTGATCTTTGAAGAGTTTAAAGGTACGGGCAACTCAGAAATTATCTTGGACCGCAAGGTTGCTGATAAGCGCGTGTTCCCGTCGATTGATATTTTGCGTTCTGGTACTCGTAAGGAAGAGTTGCTTGTAAAAGCTGACGTCCTGAAGAAGACATATGTGCTGCGCCGCATTCTCAATCCGATGGGTACGGTTGATGCCATCGAATTTCTTGTTGATAAAATGCGTCAGACCAAGGGCAACAGTGATTTCTTCGATTCTATGAATGCCTAAACACTACGGGTGCCGAAATGGTATCGATTCGAATCCGAAATGATTGAGCAATCGACCATTTATGCCTTATCCAGTGGACAAGGTAGGGCTGGTGTTGCGGTCATTCGGGTGTCAGGGTTGCAGTCTTCCGAAGTGCTGAAACGGCTCATTGGTGAACTGCCAAAACCACGCTTTGCGTCCTTGCGAAATTTGAGAGCTGGCGCTGAATACATCGACCAAGCTTTGGTGCTGTGGTTGCCTGGCCCCTCCACCGTTACAGGCGAAGACATGGCGGAGTTTCATGTTCATGGCAGCCCCGCTGTTATCGTAAAGTTATTTGCTGAGCTTGCAAAAATTGAAAATGTTGTTGCGGCAGAAGCGGGCGATTTCACGCGACGGGCGTTTGAAAATGCTCGAATAGATCTGGTTGAAGTTGAGGGACTTGCTGATCTTCTAAGTTCTCAAACCGAATCACAGCGGCGCTTGGCGATGCGGCAGTTTATGGGTGAAGCCAGTGCTGTCTATGAGAGTTGGCGTTCGCAATTGACAGCTGCGTTGGCCGTGCTGGAAGCGGCGATTGATTTTGTCGAGGAAGATGATGTCGTCCAAGATGCGTGGAATCACGTGAAGCCCAATGTTGAAAAGCTGCGTGGGGAGCTGCTACACGCAGTTGAACTTTCGACCAAAGCGGGTGCTGTGCGTGATGGTTTAAAACTCGTCATTGCCGGTCCACCCAATGCGGGGAAATCGTCTTTGATGAATTGGCTGGTGGGGCGCGAGGCTGCCATCGTATCGCCGATTGCGGGTACGACGCGCGATGTGGTTGAGCGTGCGATTGATTTTCATGGGGTTCGATTGCTCGTTAGCGACACGGCAGGCATTCGGGGTGATGTATCCGATGGGATTGAAGCGGTGGGTATTGACCGGGCCAAAACTGAAGTGCGTGATGCGGACATATTGGTTTGGGTGACCGCCCCTGATGTATTGACCGGGGTAGGGCCGGAGCGTAGCGCGGATGTCGAAGTTCACAATAAAAGCGATTTAGTTTCGAGTCGGATACGAAATGATGATTCTATCGCTGTCTCGGTTAAGTACGGCCAAGGATTGAGCCAGTTAACTGAGGTTTTGAAGAATTTAATTCAAGTCCGTTCTTCAGTGGCAAACAATGCGATAGTCGTTCGGCATCGCCACGTGGCCGCAGTTAAAGAAACGATTCGGTTGCTTAATGATTCACTTGAGGACGAGAAGCGACCTTTAGAGTTGATCGCCGAAGATTTACGCAAAGCGACCCGCGCAATCTCGTCAATCACCGGGCGAATTGACGTCGAAGATCTGCTCGGAAAGATTTTCTCAGAATTCTGTATTGGTAAGTAATGTTTCACGTGAAACGAATCTGTCTTTGACCTTCGTCCGTGAACGGACTAAATGGCTCAGGTCTTAATGAAAGATTAAAATTGTGTTTGATGTTATTGTTGTAGGAGGTGGACATGCGGGCTGCGAAGCGGCTGCCGCTTCAGCGCGGATCGGTGCACGCACAGCATTGCTTACCCACAGACATTCAACCATTGGCGAGATGTCTTGCAACCCTGCAATAGGCGGATTGGGCAAAGGCCATTTGGTGCGGGAGATTGATGCTTTAGATGGTGTGATGGGTCGTGTAGCAGATGAAGCTGGGATTCAGTTTCGGCTCCTCAACAGATCTAAAGGCCCTGCCGTTCGGGGGCCTCGTGCGCAAGCCGACCGCAAACTTTATCGCAATGCCATGCAGCGGGTTCTATCTGAACAAAACAATTTAGAAGTTGTTGAAGGGGCTGCCTTCTCGCTCATCATTGAGAATGATCGCGCCGTTGGCGTTCGTACCGAGGATAGACGCGAACTCCGGGCCGCGGCAGTGGTGCTCACCACAGGTACATTTTTGAATGGCTTGATCCACATTGGTGAAAAGCAGATTTCGGCAGGACGTGTGGGAGAACCTCCAGCGCGCGGCCTTTCTGAACAAATGCGCAATGCCGGAATAGTACTTGGCCGTCTTAAGACAGGAACGCCTGCGCGACTGGATGGCAAGACGATTAACTGGAAAATTTTGGAAGAGCAAAAAGGTGACGAACCGCCCGTGCCCTTCTCATTCTTGACCAATAAAATCACTACGCCGCAAATATCGTGCTTCATTACAACCACTACGGCCACCACACACAAGATCATCGCTGATAATATTCTACGCTCGCCTCTTTATTCCGGTCAGATCACTGGAACCGGGCCCCGTTATTGCCCATCGATTGAAGACAAGATTCATCGGTTTAAAGATAAGTCCGCCCATCAAGTATTTCTGGAACCGGAAGGGCTGGGTGATGATACGGTTTATCCCAATGGTATCTCAACCTCTTTGCCGGAAGATGTGCAGGAGGCCTTTATTCATTCGATGCCTGGTTTGGAACGGGTTCGTATCATTCGCCCGGGCTATGCTATTGAGTATGACTATGTGGACCCGCGCGAACTAACACATAGTTTGGAAGTGAAGCGCTTGCGCGGGCTGTATCTGGCGGGGCAAATTAATGGGACCACAGGATATGAAGAAGCGGCGGCCCAAGGTTTGGTTGCAGGCTTGAATGCGGCGCGTGCTGCCTCTGGTGCCACCTCTGTTACATTCAGCCGGGCCGATGGTTATTTGGGTGTGATGATTGATGATTTGGTGATGCGCGGTGTGGCAGAGCCCTACCGCATGTTTACATCACGGGCTGAATATCGCTTAGCGTTGCGGGCCGACAATGCCGATCAGCGTCTTACTCCAATTGGAATTGCGCTTGGAGTTGTAAATGTTTCACGTGAATCCAAGTTTATCGAGAAGTTGGCCGTGTTAGAAATGGCCCGCAAAGTGGCAACCGAACTCACCCTCACTGCATCGGCTGCCGCAAAACTGGGACTTCGAGTTAATCAGGATGGTAAATCTCGCAATGCGATTGCTCTTATTGCCATGCCCGACGTGGGCTTGGCCCGGGTTGGTGAGTTGTGGCCGCAAATTGCTGCCTTCCCGGCCTTCGCACAAGAAGCTTTAGAAGCTGACGGACTCTATTCCGGATATATGGAGCGCCAGCATATTGAGATTGATAATCTACGGCGGGAAGAGAGTTTCGCAATTCCAACCGATATTGACTATTTTGCCATCCCTAGTCTTTCGATTGAGCTCCGGCAAAAACTCACGCGCGTAAAGCCTGAAACCTTAGGTCAAGCCCAACGCATTGACGGTATGACCCCTGCTGGACTAGCCTGTTTGCTTGCATCCATTAAAAAGCCGCGCGCTCAGCAGGTTGCCTAGATGCAGCTGCCAAATTTCGATGAATTTGGAAGGTTCAATGTTTCACGTGAATCGTTCGACAGACTTCAAATATTGGCCAAACTAGTTCTAGACTGGCAAAAGCACATCAATTTGATTTCTCCTACAACAATTCCAGAATTATGGAAACGTCATATATTGGACAGTGTTCAGCTGCTGCCACTTATACCTACTGGTGTTTCGGCTATTGCTGATTTGGGATCCGGAGCGGGTTTCCCAGGGCTAGTCTTAGCGGCCAGCCATAGTGCTGTGGTTCATATGTATGAAGCCAACGCTAAAAAGGCAGCCTTCCTGAGTGAGGCTTTGCGTCAGATGAAATGTGCGGGCGTGGTTCACCGTGAGCGTTTGGAGCCGATGCAGGCTCCGATAAAGATGCCAAAGGTGCAAGTTTTGACGGCGCGAGCTTTTGCGCCATTGCCTTTGCTCCTCAACTTAGCTGAACCCTTTATGCGCAGAGATGCAATAGCGCTTTTCCACAAGGGCCGAGATGTTGATAGAGAGCTCTCTGTAGCTGTTAAAGCATGGACAATGCGTTATACTAAGCATCCCAGTGTAACCGATACTCAATCGATTATACTTGAAGTGAAGGAGTTAACTCGTGTCCAATCCTGAAGCATTGCCAGTGCGCATTCTCGCCGTCGCCAACCAAAAAGGCGGGGTGGGTAAAACCACGACGGCCATTAATCTCGGAACAGCGCTTGCTGCGGTGGGCGAGACTGTTTTGGTGATTGATCTTGATCCCCAAGGTAACGCCTCAACCGGACTTGGTATTACTCGTAAGGCACACCAGAAATCGTCCTATCACGTGTTGATCGGCGAGGCCGAACTCAATGAGGTGATTGTTCAGTCAGCCATACCACGTTTGGATTGTTCGCCAGCAACAATTGATCTACTCGGTGCTGAAATTGAGCTTTCAGATTTGGAGCGCAAGACCCATCGTTTGGCCGATGCAATTTCCACGATGATGGCACATCGTACTTACTCCTACATTCTCATTGATTGTCCACCTTCGCTTAATTTGCTGACAATCAATTCTTTGACGGCTGCCGATGCTGTTTTGGTGCCGTTGCAATGCGAATTCTTTGCGCTAGAAGGTTTGAGCCAACTTTTGAAAACAGTAGAGCGCGTGCGGACCACCTTGAATCCCCGCTTGATTATTCAAGGAGTCGTGCTCACCATGTTTGATAAGCGCAACAGCCTCTCAGAACAGGTAGCGGCTGATGTCCGTGATGTACTCGGTGAGAAAGTCTACCAGACGGTCATCCCGCGCAATGTTCGTATCTCTGAAGCACCGTCATACGGAAAACCGGTATTACTTTACGACCACACTTGCGTTGGATCGCAGGCCTACATAAAGCTGGCCTCGGAAGTGATTAAGCGCGAGCGAGATTTACGGGCGGCCTAATTGATTCGGTGACGAAACATTTAAATCTAGGATATAATTGATGACACAGGTACAAAAGCGCAGGTTGGGACGTGGGCTGGCAGCTCTGATTGGCGATGACACGTCTGAGGAAGCGGTAGTGCAAGATATTCGCAGCTTACGCCATGTACCTGTCGAACTTCTGCATCCGAATCCCAATAATCCGCGCAAGCATTTTGCTGAAGAAGAATTGGAAAATCTCGCTAAATCTCTGCGTGATAAAGGCCTACTTCAACCACTGGTCGTGCGCCCGCGCGCTGACGGCAGTTTTGAAATTGTGGCAGGCGAACGCCGATGGCGAGCCAGCCAAAGGGCGGGTATTCATGATGTGCCGGTACTGATCCGCGAACTCGATGACAAAGAAACTTTAGAAATTGCTTTGATCGAAAATATTCAGCGTAGTGATCTGAATGCGTTGGAGGAAGCTCGAGCCTATCGTCAACTCTTAGAGCAGTATGGCTATACGCAGCAACAATTGGCCGATTCAATTGGTAAAAGCCGCAGCCACATCGCCAATACGATGCGTTTGATGAGCTTGCCAGATTCAATCCAAAGACAAATCGAAGAGGGATCACTCACAGCAGGTCATGCACGCTCACTGGTGGCCACCGAAGCACCAGAAGAATTGGCCGACAAGATTATTCAGCTCAAACTTACGGTGCGTGAAACCGAAGATTTAGTGCGTGGCCAGCCTGCGAAGACGACCAAAATAAAAATTGAAAAAGATGCTGATACGCGGGCCCTGGAAAAAAACCTTACAGAGGCTTTAGGACTTGGCGTTGCAGTTAATCACAAGGGCCCATCTGGGGGCGCTGTACATATTCAATATAAAACGCTTGAACAACTTGATGAGATTGTCAGACGCTTAACAGGCGTATCAATTTAACCTGGCGCGAGCTGACCGCGCCAACGACAATAGAGTTCGGCTGATCACAGCCTCAAACAAATCTGGCAATTTTCGCTGTTGAAACATTGCCGCCGAAACTGTTTGCTGCATGTCCAACAAATGTTGCAGATCATAAGTTCGCAATTGCGCAATGAAAGCGCTCTGGCGCTTGAAGAAAATTGTAGGCTTGGTATTTCGTACTGCCATTTCGGCGTTTAAGCCCCGCTCCATATCCATTCGCAATGTTTGCAATCTGGTGAGATGCAACAGAAGAACTGAAAGGACGCCGCGAGTGCCTGCGGAATCTGCGTCAAGGTTATAACTCATCCTATCTGCTGCATCCAAATCCCCACGCAAAACTGCATCGATCAATTGATCCGTACCAAAGCCCGCCGTGTCGCCACAGACCGCCTCAACATCGGCATAACTGATTTCGCTCTGACCCCAACAATACAGTGCAAGCTTTGCTGCTTCTTGCGTTGCCGAAGAACGGTGAGTACCGACCAGTTCAAAAAACAACGCTTCCCCTTCTGCCGACCATGTTAAATGTTCAGTGCTCAATTGTTTGCGAACCCGTGCTCCCAAGGCGGCAGGGTCATCTTCGTAAATCGCAAGGCTTGCAAACTTTTCAGATTCCTCACAGGCAAGTCGGAGCTTAGACGACTTGCTCAAGGCATCACCCACTATTACGACAAAATTTGCCAGCTTGTTTTCAGAAATGATCGACGCAAGCACTTTTAAGTGACTATCATCCACATCCTCGATTAACAAAACTTGTCGATCACCCAAAAGAGAAATGGATCGGAACTCATCACTGGCGCGGCTAGGATTTTCCTTCATAGAGGAAAGATCAATTCTGATCAGGGAATGAGCAGCGCCTGGAAGTACGGCCTTTCGGCCTAGCGCGCTGACAGCCGAAGCATCTGTTCCATGAATAAGGATACCATTCATGGAGGCACTACGCCGATTTATGAAGCTCTCGAAATCATCCTCGCGCAGCACTGTCATCGGAGCTACTTTTTTCGTGTCGCCATGTAAGCGGCAATACGCTGCCGCATATCTTGTCCCACTTCTGTGGTAGACCTCACACGTGCATTCTCTGCAGATTGAAGATCAGCAATGGGCTCGCGCACCGTGTCATAGGAGACATTCGCAAAACTTTTCCCCGCTGTCAGAGACTTACCGGAAGCCAGTTCAATCAATTCATAATGCACTGATAGATCATAACGCTTGCGTGTGACAACTGTGCCAGGCGTTGCCGAAACACCTCCGGTGTACTCAGTAATTGTCATTCTCAGTTCATACTGACTTGCAACAGGGCTTCCCAAACCAGATAAAACTTCATTGCGCAAAAGCTGCCCAGTCCGCGTGCGCTGTTCCGGCACTGAGATTGCCGACAAGCTTGCGGCCACATTTTGACCATCAGGTGCTGTCCCATAGAGCGGTCGATAACCTGCGCAACCGGATAAAAATAATACCATGAATATAAGGCAAACGAGGTTGCGCATGATCACTCCGCCACAACAATATTTACGATGCGATCGGGCACGATGATAACTTTCTTCACAGTCTTGCCCCCAATGAGACGCTTGATACTGTCCATCTCTAGCACCCTCGTCTCTAATAGACCACGATCACAATCTTTGGAAACCAAAATTTCATCACGGCGTTTGCCATTCACCTGAATGGCGATGGTGACTTCATCGACTTCGATTAATGCGGCAATTGTTTGAGGCCAAGCTGTGTCAACGACAGATGCGCGGTGGCCCAGAAGACGCCAGCATTCCTCGGCCAAATGAGGCATCATGGGTGCCATGGCAATCACGAGAAAATTTCCCGCCTCACGTAAAGCGCCGATCATATCTTGTGGCTTGTTCGGAAGTTGCAGTGCGGACACCATCGCGTTGGACAATTCATAGATGCGGGCAATCGAACGATTGAAACGCAAATTATTAAGATCATCAGTGATTGCAGCTATGCTTCGATGAGCTACACGGCGAAGTGCTAAACCGTCGACTTCCATCGTTGCTTCAGCTTTCGGAAGTTCGGCAATATCATTTATGATACGCCAAATTTTCTGGGTGAACTTCCATGAGCCATCGGCGCCTGCCTCTGTCCATTCAATATCACGCTCAGGTGGCGTATCAGATAACATGAACCACCGTGCAGTATCGGCTCCGTAAGAGGCGATGATGGTATCAGGATCCACTACATTACGTTTGGACTTTGACATTTTTTCCACGCCGCCCACGATCAATTGCTCACCGGTGTTGGCATGGATCCAGACGCCATCTTTATGAATGGCATCAGACGGCAACACCCATTCACCAGCTTCTGTTTTGAAAGTCTCATGAATGACCATGCCTTGTGTGAAGAGGCTGGCGAAAGGCTCGTCGGCATTCAAGTGGCCAGTCTTGTGCATGGCGCGAGAATAGAAACGTGAATAAAGGAGATGTAAAATTGCGTGTTCAACCCCACCAATATATTGATCGACAGGCAGCCAATATTTTGCGGCTTCGACATTGACCGGGCTTTCGTCATGGGGGGATGTGAAACGCGCGAAATACCATGATGAATCGATAAAGGTGTCAAACGTATCGGTTTCGCGAGTAGCAGGTGTGTTGCAATTCGGACACGCCACATGCTTCCAAGTGGCGTGGTGGGCCAGCGGATTGCCTGGCCTATCAAATTTTACATCGTCAGGAAGCTGAACAGGCAATTCTGATTTCGGCACCGGAACAATGCCGCAATCGGGACAATGAACCACGGGAATGGGACAACCCCAATAGCGCTGGCGCGAAACACCCCAATCACGCAAGCGGAAATTCACGGTGCGCTTGCCTAAGCCTGCCATTTCAAAACGCTTGGCTACCTCTTCTTTGGCTTGCGGTACAGTGAGGCCATCGAGAAATTCGGAATTGACGAGGACAGACTCAACACCGTCCTTTTCCAGATATGGGCCCTCGCTTACGGAAACTTCTACATCGCGTGGACCAACAACCGGAATAATCGGCAAATGATATTTGTGAGCAAAGTCCCAATCGCGTTGGTCATGTCCGGGGCAACCAAAAATCGCACCTTCTCCATAGCCCATCAATACAAAATTTGCGGCATAGACGGGAAGCTTTACATTTTTCAAAAATGGATGACGCGCAAATACACCTAGGGGGCAGCCCCGCTTTTCGGCCCGTTCGATATTTTCCTCACTCGTGCCTAATGCCGCCACCTCTTTGCGGAAACCCTCCAATGTTGGATTCGTTTTGCTCAAGCCTTTGGCTAACGGGTGATCAGCTGAGACTGCGCAAAAACTTGCACCAAAAATTGTGTCATGACGCGTAGTGTAAACAGTCAATCCTTCATCAAGTTTCTGACCTTTGGCATCTTCCAACTCAAAAGTGAAAGTCATACCTTCGGAACGGCCGATCCAGTTTTTCTGCATTAGGCGCACTTTTTCCGGCCATGTGGTCAGGCCATCCAATGCACCGAGTAGGTCCTCTGCGTAATCAGTGATTGTTAGAAACCATTGTGCCAACTCACGCTTTTCGACTACAGCGCCTGAACGCCAGCCTTTACCATCGATCACTTGCTCATTGGCCAGAACAGTTTGATCGACTGGGTCCCAATTCACCATCGAGACGCGGCGCTCCACTAAGCCAGCCTTCATGAAATCAATAAACATCGCTTGTTCATGCTTGTAGTAAGAAGGGTCGCAAGTAGCAAATTCCCGGGACCAGTCAATTGCGAGCCCCATGGATTTTAATTGACGGCGCATTGTAGCGATGTTCTCGTAGGTCCAGGTTTTTGGATGGATGCCGCGTTCTATCGCTGCGTTTTCAGCAGGCATTCCAAAGGCATCCCAACCCATAGGATGAAGGACATTAAAACCGCACGCACGTCTGAAGCGCGCAATAACGTCACCCATGGTGTAATTGCGGACATGGCCCATATGAATGCGGCCTGAAGGATAAGGAAACATTTCTAGGACGTAATATTTGGGCTTCGAATAGTCCTCTTTGGCTTCAAAGCTGCGATTGTCTGTCCAATAGCTCTGCCATTTGGGTTCAGTTTCGCGGTGGTTATAACGTTCAGCGGCCACGCCAATATCCTTTAAACAAATCGAATGGTGTTATCACGTACCAGTCCTTGAAATCCCTCGCAAGCTTGGCCTAAAGCAGAATTATGACTCAAGCTTATTTTAACGTCAAAAACCGTATTGTTGCACCTGTCAAATTGGTAGCAGTGAGCAAGACCTATTCTGCTCCCGATATTCGTCCTGTGCTGGAAGCTGGTCAGCGCGTGTTTGGTGAAAACCGTGTGCAGGAGGCATATGAGAAGTGGCCAACATTGAGAAACGAGTTTCCAGATGTGGAACTCCATTTGATCGGGGCTTTGCAAAGTAATAAGGCCGCTGAAGCTGTGGCGCTCTTTGATGTCATCCAAACTGTGGACCGCATTAAGATTGCTGAAGTTTTGGCAAAAGAAGTTCAGAAACAAGATCGAAGCCTGCAATTTTATATACAAGTAAATACCGGAACGGAGCCGCAAAAGGCGGGCGTTAATCCTGTTGAGGCCGATCAATTTATAACAGAGTGCGAAGAAAAATATGGCCTAAATGTGGTAGGTCTGATGTGTATTCCACCCGTTGACGCGGACCCTCGCCCACATTTCAAAATGCTGCGGGAGATTGCACAGCGGAACAGTTTGGCTCAGTTGTCGATGGGCATGAGTTCAGACTATGAGATCGCAATTGCTGAGGGCGCTACGGTAGTGCGTGTAGGGTCGGCGATATTTGGGGCGCGTCAAATTACTAAATAAGTGGTTTTTGAACAGCGCGCTAAAACGTTGCGAAGATGTTTTTCCGACAGGGCTATGCAGCCCTCGGTTCCCTTGTTGCCGGGATTTATGACATGCAGAAAAATAGCGCTTCCGTGGTTTTGAATGCGTGGGCGTTGGTTGTGGTTTGTGGCGATCACCAGATCATAGGCGCAATCTTTGCGCCACAGATCTTCATGGCTGGCATTAATTGGAAGAATTACGTATTGATTATAGGCCCCATGGAACGTAGCGTCACACCAGCCATCGGTTTGGTTCATGGGCCTGCAATCGATGCCAGTTCGTGGCCTTCTCAATTTGTCGGGACGATAATAAAGTTGTTCAAGCTTCCATTTTCCAATGGGACTTGCGCCATCGCCTTCGCGCTTGGCAAAGCGGCGGCCAGATTTTCCGAGAAGGCAAGGAAATGTGCTATTGCCGATTTTCAGTATCCCACGACTAGAACACGCGTTTCTCGCGTAAACGTGAAGATATGTTATAGAACTGCTCACGGTGTGTTGTGTTGCCCGTATCTGATAAATCGATCATCACTTAACCCACAATTAATTGCGAGTTTAGAGCCCCATGTCTAGCACCAAAAAATTACTGATTGTTGATGATGATGACACGTTGCGTGAAACACTAAAAGAGCAGTTTGGCCTGCATGACGAGTTTACTGTGGTGGATGCAGCAACTGCTACGGCGGGCGTAAAAATGCTTAAAGCCGATCATGCTGATATTGTGTTGCTTGATGTGAATCTACCCGACATGGATGGCCGCGAAGCCTGCAAGATTATGCGCCGCAATGGCTTTAAGGGCCCAATTATTATGCTCACCGCCCAAGGTTCGGATTCAGACACAATTCTGGGGCTTGATTCAGGTGCCAACGACTACGTCACAAAACCATTTCGGTTTGCAGTTTTGCTGGCGCGTCTGCGCTCGCATTTGCGGCAACATGAACATAGTGAAGATGCGATTTTTCAAATCGGACCCTATTCGTTTAAGCCCGCATCCAAAATTTTGGTGCGCGACGACAACAAGAAAGTGCGCCTGACCGAGAAAGAAACGTCGATCATCAAATTTCTCTACCGCGCTGGTGAACAAAGTATTTCACGTGAAACTTTACTGCAGGATGTGTGGGGTTATAATGCGGGCGTTTCCACACATACGCTGGAAACCCATATTTACCGACTTCGCCAAAAAATAGAGCGCGACCCCGCTCATGCTGAAATCTTGGTGACTGAGGGCGGGGGTTATAAGCTGATCCCTTGATTTGCGAAGCTTTTCGCAGTCAAAGAGTGCTATGATTCGATTTCTGGGGAAGCATTGATTTGAGTGTAAGGGCTGAAGCCGAGACGTTTCGTCAGGTCGCGATTTTTCGTGGCTGCGATTCCGTGCCTTTGCAGATAATGGCCTTTGCTGCGGAACGCCAAGAATTTTCGATTGGCGAAGATATCATTGCTCAAGGCAAAAAAGCGCGCGCCGCGTTTTTTATTCTGAATGGTCGAGTGACTTTACGTGCTGATGGTCAAGACATCGGCATGGCCGAACCTGGTGCTTTGCTAGGCGAAGTGGCGATGATTGGCAGTGGCACTTATTCACTTTCGGGCACGGCGCGCGATATTGTTTCCACGGCGCGCATCAGCCATGAATTATTTTTGAAAGTGGCTAAAGAATATCCTGAATTCGGGCAAGCTGTGTTGCGCAATTTATCTGACAAGTTGGAAGCCAGTGTGCGGGACTTTGATACTGTGCGATTGTTACTCACCAAGGCCCGCAAATTCAGCGATCTTTAAGCGGCGTTGAAATCGAACTTGGCAATCACCGGCACATGATCTGAGGGCTGAGTCCAGCTTCGTACGCTGCGCAAAACTTCAATGCTCGTACATTTTTCGGCCAGCGCGCCGGTTGCCAATATGTGATCCAACCTGCGGCCTTTATCCGCAACACTCCAATCCATGGCGCGGTAGCTCCACCACGTATAAAGTTTTTTCGAGATGGGTATATGATTGCGCATCACATCCACCCAGCCGCCCGCAGTTTGAATGCGGTTGAAGTTTTCAACTTCAATCGGCGTATGACTAACCACTTTTAAGAGTTCGCGATGTGACCAAACGTCGTTTTCAAGAGGTGCGATATTGAGATCGCCAACTGCGATTGCGCCATAACCTTCGGGCGCCGCATGGGTCTTTGACCATTCTTCCATTTCGGCCAAAAAATCTAATTTATGGCCGAATTTTTCGTTAATCTCGCGGTCTGGCTCTTCACCACCCGCAGGCACATAAAGATTATGTAGGGCAAAAGGCATTTCGCCCGCAAAACTAACACTCACATGGCGGCAGTCACCCTTTTGGCAAAAATCCCGACTGTGTTGAGCGTGAAAAGGAATGCGCGAAACGATCGCCACTCCATGATAGCCTTTTTGGCCAAATTCAGCGATATGCTCGTATCCCAAAGCTTTCAAAGGTGCGGTTGGAAATTGGCCCTGCGGACATTTGGTCTCTTGGAGGCATAGCACATCTGGAGCGTTCTCTTTGAGGAGACGCTCTACCAATCCGATGCGCAAACGGACAGAATTAATATTCCAAGTGGCTAATGAAAAACCCATGCAACTTCCTTCGCATGGGCAAGAATACTCAGCAAGAGGCTAATTAGCCTTGTGGAGGGCTAGAACTTCGTGTCACCACGATTGATGACGCCGATGAAGAGTTTTGGATCAAACTTTCCGCCCATCTCAATATTGGTCAATTGAACCGTGGTGCGGCGGCCTTTGCCATCTACGATTACCCATTGTTGCAACTGTTTTAACTGTTCATCGTAAATCATGGTGATATAGCCACCCAAATTGTCCTTGCGATCAGCTAAGGAAACACTAGTGATGCCACCATTGGATTCAAAGGCAACCACATTAGTTTCGGCAAGAAGGTCGATTTTTGGGGATACCACTAGCCGAAGAGGTGTGGCTGAGAGTGGGAATTGATCGCCCTTTTCACGCACCCGGTCTTTGATTGTGAGCCAACGTCCGTCAGAAACAATCAACAATGGATTAGGAGCAGCATAGTCAAAGCGTAATTTACCGGGCTTGCTGATATATAACACACCGCGGGTGGCTTGGCCCTTGGGACTAATTTGTGTGAAATCACTCTTCAAACTTTGAAAGCTATTGATAAAATCGCTGATTTTGTTCACAGATTGCAACTGTTCGGGAGTGAGTTGAATTGTGGCGTATTTGCTACCTGCGAATGCATTGGTCGCTACCGACAGTGTCAAAAGGAAGATGGCTGGCAGGAAGACTTTCAAGAATTTCATCATTTAGGTTTCCGGATTTCTATATTAATATAGGTCGTGGGCTTAGAAGGGAAACTGTAGACATACAAGCAGGCCGATTTGCGGCTAAATACGGGCGCTATCACCGGGCACCAGAATTTCTCGTTTACCTGTGGCATTAGCCGCAGAAATTAGACCCTCTTTTTCCATACGCTCGATTAAACTTGCGGCCTTATTGTAGCCCACTTGTAGGCGGCGTTGGACATAACTCGTCGAGACTTTTTTGTCGCGCAATACGACTGCTACTGCTTGGTCGTAAAGCTCGTCGCCAGAACCGCCTTCGCTGCTAGGCAGAGGAGCACTGCCATATTCGCCGTCATCTTGCTCTTCGGTCACAGCTTCCACATATTCCGGAGCACCTTGGGCTTTCAAATGGTTGACGATGTCTTCAACCTCACTGTCAGTCACAAATGGGGCGTGAAGACGTGAAATGCGTCCACCACCGGCCATATAGAGCATATCACCTTGACCCAAAAGTTGTTCAGCACCCTGTTCACCTAAAATGGTGCGGCTGTCTATTTTTGATGTCACTTGGAATGAGATACGTGTTGGGAAGTTGGCTTTGATGGTGCCAGTAATCACATCGACGGATGGCCGTTGAGTGGCCATTACCACGTGAATCCCGGCGGCACGAGCCATTTGCGCGAGGCGTTGAACGGCCCCTTCGATGTCTTTGCCTGCAACCATCATGAGATCGGCCATCTCGTCGATGATGACCACGATATAAGGCATGGGTTGCATGTCCATATCCTCTTTTTCGAATATTGGTGCACCGGATGAGGGGTCAAATCCAGTTTGTACTGTGCGCGAGAGTTTATCGCCTTTGGCCACCATCGTGGCCAGTTTGGCGTTATAACCATCGACGTTGCGCACACCAGTTTTCGACATTTTCTTATAGCGTTCTTCCATTTCACGCACTGCCCATTTGAGGGCAACCACCGCTTTGCGTGGGTCAGTCACCACTGGGGCCAGCAAATGCGGGATGCCTTCATAAACAGAAAGTTCGAGCATCTTGGGATCGATCATGATGAGTTTGCATTTGTCAGGTGGTAATCGATAGAGCAGCGACAGAATCATAGTGTTAATGCCGACAGATTTACCGGAACCAGTGGTGCCTGCAATAAGCAGATGAGGCATACGCGCCAGATCAGCGAAGATCGGTTCGCCACCAATGTTCTTTCCTAAAGCCAATGATAAGGTGGTATTGTTTTTGATGAAAGATTCAGTCTGCATCAATTCACGCAAATAGACAGTTTCGCGTTTTGGATTTGGCAATTCAATGCCGATGGCGTTGCGACCAGAGACCACGGCAACACGGGCAGAGATTGCACTCATTGACCGGGCGATATCATCCGCCAGAGAAATAACGCGCGACGACTTGATACCGGGCGCGGGCTCTAATTCATAAAGGGTAACGACGGGGCCGGGACGCACATTGATAATTTGGCCTCGTACACCAAAGTCTTCCAAAACACCTTCCAGGCGGCGAGCGTTTTCGGCTAAAAACTCTGGTGAGAATTCGGGCAAGCGTCCGGTTTTTTTGGGTTCGCTGAGAAGCTCCAGTGACGGCAATTCAAAGCTTGGTCGTTTGATTTTGGATTTTGGCACAAGAGCTGATTTTGCTGTGGGTCTTGCGGTAAGTATCTCCTCCGCTTCAACTTCGAAATCCTCTTCCTGCTCTTTGTAAAGTGTGACGTCTTCCTCAAAATCTTCGTATTCAGGCATATTGAGAAGTGGCTCATCTGTCGGTGACTCGCCAGACAGCGCTGGCTCGATGCGGCCTTGGATTTTCTTGCCTAGGTTCAGTGGTGCAAAACGACCAATTACGTCATCGCCCTTAATATTTGCTTTTGTAGCTTTGCGAGGTGCAGGTGCAACACGCTTCATTTTCAAATTCATCAAAGACTGCCACGCCCCACCCCATGATTTTGTATTCAATGATGGCTCCAATAATTTTGAAGGTCTACGAATAGCAGGGGTCTTGGCAAACTTATGAAGTGTCTGAATGTTTAACGCGCGCTTAGCCGTCCACCACGTTGCAAATAAAGCAAGGCCGATAATGATTGCCTGAGCGACAAAACCTTTGATGCCGATCGAAAGCACAGATAGCAATCCGCCATCGATCACATCACCGACATTACCGCCAAACCCGCTCGCCAAAGTCCAGTGACCAGCAACGGGCGACGTTCCCAATAGGCAACTAAATGCCACGGTTGCTCCAATCCAACAGGCGCTGACTGATTTTGGGTTTTCAGGAAATTCATGGCGAAAGAAATTCAGCACCCAGCGCAATGGAATAAACAGGAATGCCAAGACACCGAGGCCAAAAAGCTGCATCAATTGATCGGCGACAATGGCCCCGGGATAGCCCAGCCAGTTCAGCGGTTTTCCACCGGTTGCATGATTGAAAGAAGGGTCGGAGGGTGACCAAGACGCGAGTGCTAAACTTGTTAAAATAATTAGGGCGAGTGCCATTAGACCAGAAAGCTCATAAATCCGGCGACGCATAAATCTGCGCAGAGCAGCTGGAATAGTGCCTTCGTCAGTTTCAATCGAATGATTCAGTGCCATGGCATTCTCCGCAATCCCACCCTTTCAGGTGTCTCTAATAAAAGGTTAACGGCAGTGTGGCGGCTCATGGTTAAAGACGGGTAAATTTAGGTGGGTTTACTCCATGAAAAAGGCGCATCCCATTTCTGGGATGCGCCCTGAATTTGAAAAGAATTAGAGTTTATGAGTAAGCGCGTTCGCCGTGGCTGGAGATATCCAAGCCTTCGCGTTCGGCTTGTTCATCCACGCGTAAGCCCACAGTGTATTTGCAGATGAGCAATGCTATATAGCTAACGACAGCCGAGAGAATGATGGCCGTTCCAATGTCTTGGACCTGAGCCCACATTTGGACTGAGAAAACATAATCCACTACTTTTGTTGAAGTGTCGGTCGCAAGATAGTCTGTCACACCCATGCCGCCCTTGCCAACGTCAACAAACACGCCGGTGAGCAAAGCACCCAAAATACCACCAATGCCGTGAACGCCGAACACATCAAGTGCGTCATCATAGCCAAGCTTGGCTTTGAGCCAGATCACAGCGAGCAAGCAGATTGCACCTGCTGCTGCACCGATGATGATAGCGGCCATTGGCCCAACCCAACCGCAAGCGGGAGTGATGGCAACAAGACCCGCAACCACACCTGAAGCACCACCGAGCAAACTGGCATGGCCACGGAGCAGATACTCACCTGCCGTCCAAGCCAACATCGCTGCAGCTGCGCCGAGAATGGAGTTGAGTAAGGCTAAAGCTGTGAGGCCGTTGGCTTCCAAATTTGAACCTGCGTTAAAGCCAAACCAGCCAAACATCAGTAGACCTGTGCCGAGCAGTGTTATTGTGAGATTATGCGGAGCCATTGGTTCTTTGTTGAGGCCAACGCGCTTGCCCAACATGAGGGCGCAAACAAGACCAGCAACACCAGCGTCAATATGCACAACAGAACCGCCCGCAAAGTCGATGGCACCTTTGTTGAACAGCCAACCATTGGCAGCATTCACAGCATCATTATAGGCTGAAAGGACGGATGCTTTATCGGCATCAGTTGTTGCAGCGGCAATCTTAGCCAAAAAGTCTGCAGCAGCACTATCACCCACAGCCGCTTTCACCGCATCGATATTTGCAGCGCTAAGGGTGTAGGCGTCAGGGCCTGCCCACCACCAAACCATATGAGCCATCGGCAGATAGGAAAATGTGAACCAAATCACCAAGAACAACAGCACAGCCGAGAACTTCATACGCTCAGCAAAGGCACCGACGATGAGGGCAGGCGTGATGGCCGCAAATGTAAGTTGGAAGCCAACATAAGCAAACTCAGGAATGTAAGTTTCTTTTGAAAAGGTTGCAGCCATCGAACTGATGGTAACACCCGACATGAACAGTTTAGAGAAGCCGCCAATGAAACCAGCAGTGGCGCCACTGCCATTGGTGAAGGCCAATGAATAACCATAAATGACCCAGAGAACTGAAATCAAACAGAAGCAGATTGTAACCTGCATTAAAACCGAAAGCACGTTTTTGGAGCGCACCAAACCGCCGTAAAACAGAGCAAGACCCGGCACAGTCATCAGGACGACCAAAGCAGTGGCCATAACCATCCAAGCAGTATCGCCCTTATTAACTGTAGCGGCAGCGAAGGCCTGCGTGGCTGGCAAAAGGGCTGCCAGGGTAAGGCCCGCACCTAACGCCATGAGGCGCTTAGGAAGGGGGGGAAGTCGTTTCATCATTGTTACCTCTTCTGTGAATTAAAATTATAGGGCGGCGGCGCCGGTTTCCCCGGTACGCACGCGGGTTGCACTTTCGAGTGGCAGCACGAAAATCTTGCCATCACCAATTTGTCCGGTCTTGCCGGCAGTTTGAATGGCTTCCACCACGCGGGCTACCAGTGAGGCCTCAACAGCAACTTCGATTTTAAGCTTGGGCACAAAGCTCACCGCATACTCAGCACCGCGATAAAACTCTGTGTGGCCACGTTGGCGACCGTGACCTTTAACTTCAGTCACCGTAATGCCTTGGACACCAACGGCGCTCAGGGCTTCACGAACTTCCTCCAATTTGAAGGGTTTAATGACAGCAATGATATATTTCATGGGCAAACCTTTCTCCTGTTCAGGGTTTGCTAAACAAGTTGCGTGCCAGATTTAGAATTATGCATAAGCTATTGAAACTATGTAGGTTATTGAATCTCAATTGAATCGAAATTAAGCTCTTATGCCTATTATTTGAACATTTTCAAAAATTTGCCTATATTTTAACCATAGGGTTTTGCTGTCCCCATTTGAGAAATTCTGCTAGTGGTCCATAATGCTTAAATATGATGTCACCATTATTGGTGCCGGCTTAAATGGGTTGGTTGCAGCCTTGGCCTTGGGTGGAAGACGCTCTTCTCGCCCTTTGAATGTGGTTGTGATCGACCGTGCTGATCCGCAGCGCTTTGCGAACTCAAGTTATGATTCACGCGCCTCCGCGCTCACTTCGGCCACCCAGACGATGTTTGCTACGCTTGGCTTGTGGCACAACGTGAAGGCGCAAGTGCAAGATATGTTGAAAATTGTCGTGACCGACGCTGGATCTGCTGCTATTGATCGTTCCTCACTTTTGTCGTTTGGCATGAAAGATGGGGATAAGCCTGCTGCGGCGATGGTGGAAAATCATCACCTATTTGCGAGTGTGCTTGCTGAAATAAAAAAATCATCGCGAATTACATTGCTCGCGGGCCGAAGCTTACAAAACATCAGTTTTGGACCGGGACTGGCGTGCGTCACGCTGGATGATGGCACCGAAATAAAATCGTCATTGGTGATCGGTGCAGATGGGCGAAGCTCTCTAACGCGAGAAGCTGCTGGTTTGAAACTGCGAGGCTGGGCCTACAAACAATCAGCCATCACGCTTACGGTGGCGCATGAGTTGCCCCACGAAGGCACGGCAGAAGAACATTTTACCCCCACAGGTGTGTTTGCCATTTTGCCGCTACATGGCGATCGTTCATCACTGGTATGGACAGAAAATCATGACGAAGCCCAACGCATTTGTAAGTTAGAAGAGGCTGATTTTCTAAAAGAGGTTTCGAAGCGTTTTGGCACCCATCGTGGGACACTCAGTTTGGCAAGTCCGCGTCATGTTTATCCGCTTTCGTTGATGATCACTGAAGAGATGGTTTCGAACCGCTTAGCACTCATCGGAGATGCAGCCCATGTCATTCACCCACTTGCTGGACTTGGTCTCAATCTCGGATTCAAGGATGTGGCAGCACTTGCCGAATGTGTGATGGATGCTCTGGCGCTGGGCCAAGACATTGGTGGGGACACAGTTTTGCAGCGTTATGCCAGCTGGCGGCGCTTTGATACAGTGGCCACCGCCTATATGTTGGATGGACTCAATCGCCTTTTTGCAAACGATATTTCAGGATTGAAATTCATCCGTGACGTGGGGCTCAAATTGATCAACGCTTCCGCTCCGGCAAAAAATCTATTGATCAAAGAAGCGGCTGGTCAAACTGGAAATTTGCCGCGGTTGATGCGCGGGTTGGCGGTTTAACGAGTTTTACTTTCGGCCACGAGTTTAGCCTCATAGGCTTGCCAAATGACATCATGCTCGCGGCCTAATTTTGCCAGATAAGCCCAAGTGAATAATCCGGTTGAATGGCCATCGCTGAAAATCAATCGCACAGCATAAGTGCCCACAGGTTCAGCTTTGCTAATCGTTACATAGCGCTTGCCCCACACCAATTGTTCTTGGCCGGGGCCATGGCCTTTCACTTCGGCGCTCGGGCTTTCCACACGCAAATACTCGGCACTTAAAATATGGCTCTCGCCGGAATCAAATGCGATAGATAATTTTGCGCCCTTGTCCTGAACGCGCAGTGCTGTGGGCCAAATATCAGTCACGCTTTATCTCTCGCGCTTCGCCAGCCAGCATAATAGGAATGCCATCGCGGATGGGATAGGCAAGGCCAGCCACATTTGAAATCAGTTCAGCGTTTTCAGCATCATATTCAAGGCGTGTCTTGGTAATGGGGCACACCAGAATTTCAAGAAGTTTTGGATCAGGTTTGCGCCTATCCATTATTGCATTGTCTGCGACTTGCCAGTGGCAGATTTGGCCAAAGCCATTTCAGTGAGGGCCACCAAAACATCAGCACGCGATTTCAAATCAGGGGCTTCGAGCAAAGCCTGCTTTTCACGCGGCGGGTAAGGGGCAAGAAGTGACAGTGTGTTGACCAGAACTTCAGTCGATACTGATTGCACCTCTTGCCAATCGGCGCTCATGTTATTGGCTTCAAGATATTGCCGGAACGCTGTGATGAGTTGATCACGGTTCACACTGCGAGCCCCAGTCTCATTCACAAAATCAATAGCGTAAGGTTTGTAATCGACAGTCACTTGCCGATAGGGTGTATCAACCCTCATTTCTTTTTTTACTGTGAAGCGGCACACACCAGTAATTGTGATGAGTAAGCGCCCATCATCAGTTTCGGAATAAGACGTAATGCGGCCTGCACAGCCCACGGTTTCCAATTTTGGTTTATCGGCATCATCATTTTCAACAGGCTGTATAATGCCCATGATGCGATTGCTCACCATTGCATCTTCAATCATCGCTAAATAGCGCGGCTCAAAAATGCTCAATGGCAAATCCGTGCGCGGCAACAGCAATGCGCCTGATAGCGGAAATACCGGAATTATCTTCGGTAAATCCGTTGGTTTGCGGTAACGGTTCATCAGCGACGACATCTTTATCACCTTACGAAAAGAGTATGGCAGAAAGCTTGCGACGGCCTGCCAATGTAGCTTCATCTTTAGGGCCCCAAGCCTCAAAGAACGACACGAGTTGTTTGCGCCCGCCATCTTCATTCCAGGTACGATCATTGCGGATGATAAAAATTAATTGATCGGTTGCAGCTTCGCGCTCCCCAGATCCGTTGAGGATATTCGCAAGCTCCAAACGCGCCTCATAATCTTTTGGATTTGCTTGGATGGCGACTTGCAAGTGGGTAAGGGCCGACGTGTCAACCGGATTGAGCGCTAAATCTAAAGCGGCTTTGGCACTGATTACATGAGGATCTGTCGTTCTATCTGCAGGCACACTTGTCAAAGTTACACCCGCTGCATCTAAAAGGCCAAGGGCCATTTCAGCCCGTGCTTTAACCGCATAGGCTTCGGCACGTGATGGCTCTGCTAAGACGACTTGCGCTGCTATATCAATCGCGGCCTCAAAGTCGTTAAGGGCTAAAGATTCATTGGCCATGGCTAGCGCCTCGGCCACTTGTTCAGCGCGACCGCCCATTTTGCCGAGCTTATCGATGAATTGGCGAATCTGTGATTCGGGCAAGGCTCCCATAAAACCATCAACGGGGCGACCATCTACAAATGCAAACACAGCTGGAATTGACTGCACTCGCATTTGGGTGGCTACATCGGGGTTTTGATCAATATCAATTTTGACCAATTTGATTTTGCCCTTGGCTTCGCGAACAATTTTTTCGAGCATTGGTCCAAGAGCTTTGCAGGGGCCACACCACGGCGCCCAGAAATCCACCAAAACAGGAACAGATTTCGAAGCCTCCACCACATCGGCCATAAAGCCTTTGGTGCTGCTATCCTTAATCAGGTTGGCATCAGGGGTGGAAGTGTTGATTAGCATATTATCCATGGGCGAACCTTAAACTTGGTGTTGTTCGATCTTATAACAAGTTCTCGCTCAACGCCACAATGCGGGGCGCATGGCCGCACGCTTTAATGAAGGTGATGAGATCAATATTAGAAATGGTGGTGGTGGCGTCATTTTTCAAAGGATGAAAATTGAGCTTGTCCAACTTCATCATAGCTTCATCGAGAATCACATTAGTGCGTACTTGTTTGTCATTAATCAGGCTGAAAGGTGTCACTGAACCCGGCTCAATGCCCAAAACCTCCATCAAAAGCTCTGGTTTACCAAAGGTGAGGCGCTTGGAGCCGATTTTATCCTTGGTGACTTTCAAATCGATCCGCGCATCTTCTAGCGCTACAATCAGCCACAGCGCACCTTTTTCGTCCTTGCAGAACAGGTTTTTGCAGTGGCCACCTGGAATACCGCCATGAACTTTTTGGGCTTCTTCCACAGTGAAAACCGATTGATGATCCACGGTTGTAGTGGATATGCCTAATTTATTGAAGAAAGACATGAGTTCGGCGCGGCTGGTTGACATTTTGAAGCTTCATTGATGAGGTTGAACAGAGTTTTCACGATGCTATTGCATTTCAATCGATCTTAGGCAATAACGCGCCCGTTGAGGCACGAAGACCTTTCGCCTCAATCGCTCAAGCGGGCGTAGCTCAGGGGTAGAGCACGACCTTGCCAAGGTCGGGGTCGAGGGTTCGAATCCCTTCGCCCGCTCCAGTTTTTAAACTGTGTAAATATACGATGATAGCGATAATTCGAATAAGTCATGGAAATTACTTATATCGCTTCTAGGGCAGACAGCATGATGACCACTTTTCCCATCGACCACATCGACATGTTTTTAATTGCATTGCCTGATCCCGCAATTGTTGTGGATGAAAACGGTATCATTATATCTGCCAATGATCATGCAAATGATTTATTTCAAGATGCGACTATTGGTAAGCATTTGACAGTGGCATTGCGAGCGCCCGTCATTATTCAAGCTGTTAGTGAAGCTACAAGCCAATCAAAATCGGCACGCGTGCAATATCTTGTGCGAACACCGGTGTCGCGCAATTATGATGTTATCGTTTCGGCCTTAGCCGGTGGTTTAGCCTTGGTGATGTTACGTGATGTGACTTACGAGGAGCAAATCGAACGTATGCGCTCTGATTTTGTGGCCAATGCCAGCCATGAATTGCGTACGCCGTTGGCTTCTTTGACGGGCTTCATCGAGACCATGCAAGGGGCCGCAAAGAATGATGTCAAGGCCAAGAATGAATTTTTGAAATTGATGAAGGCGCAGGCTGATCGTATGGCTAGGCTCATCGATGATCTCCTCTCTCTCAGTCGTATCGAAATAAGCGAACATGTTCAGCCAACCGGCATTGCCGATTTGGCGTTGATCACCAATCAAGTACAGGATTTACTTTTCAGTGTTGCCGTTGAGTCAAGATGCACAGTTAAAATTGATATACCAGCGTCATTGCCGATTCTCGGCGACGCCGATCAACTATCACAAGTGGTCCATAATCTCGTTGAGAATGCTATCAAATATTCGGGAAATGGTAAGACGGTCGTGGTCCATGGCCGTATTGAAAACCATGAGGTCGTGTTGTCAGTGCGTGATGATGGGCCTGGGATTGCTGCGCATCATGTGCCGCGCCTCACGGAACGATTTTACCGTGTCAATGTTCAAGATAGCCGCAATCGTGGGGGCACTGGCCTTGGTTTGGCGATAGCTAAACATATTATCAATCGTCATCGTGGGAAACTGGTGATTGAATCAGAACTTGGTACGGGCAGTGTTTTTACAATTCGCCTACCGTTACAAAAAAATTCACTATAACAATAACTTACGGTGTCATACAATTGATACTCAACCGTCGCATCGTTGTTGCGTGGACGACATAGATACCCCCTGTCCACCACCACAGGAGATTTTTAAGATATGAAACGCATTTTAATGACTGCCAGCCTTCTGGCCCTTGTCGCAACACCTGCATTTGCTGCACGCGATCAAATTCGTATTGTAGGCTCATCTACAGTATATCCATTCACAACCGCTGTTGCTGAAGCTTTTGGAAAGGCTTCGGGTATGAAAACCCCAGTCGTTGAATCAACTGGCACTGGCGGAGGCATGAAATTGTTCTGCGCTGCTGGAGGCGAAGATTCACCTGATTTCACCAATGCGTCGCGCCGCATCAAGAAATCTGAATTCGATGATTGCAACAAAAATGGCGTTAAAGACATTGTGGAAATAAAGGTTGGTTTCGATGGGATTTCCCTGGCTCACGCCAAAGAAGCCAAAGGTTTTGATTTGACGAAACTCCAGCTTTTTCTCGCTTTGGCCAAAGAAATTCCTGATAAGGATGGCAAGATGGTGGCAAATCCGAATATGATGTGGAGCGATGTTGACGCTTCTTTGCCAAAGACCAAAATTGAAGTATTGGGTCCGCCAAAAACCTCCGGCACACGTGACAGCTTTGCTGAACTGGCCATGGGTGCTGGTGCAGAAAAGATTGCTTCGTTGAAAGCGCTGAAGGAAAAAGACTCCAAGGCTTTTGATGCGATTTGGAAAGCGATGCGTGAAGATGGCGCTTATGTTGAGGCCGGTGAAAACGACAACTTGATCGTTCAAAAACTGCAAGCTAATCCAAATGCTGTTGGCATTTTTGGCTATTCGTTCTTGGAACAAAATGCCAAGACCCTTACTGATATCAAGATTGATGGCGTTGGTGCAACTTACGAAACAATCGCTGATGGTTCCTACAAGATGTCTCGACCGTTGTTCATTTATGCCAAAAAATCTCACATGGACATGGTGCCCGGCATGAAGGAATTCATTGCTGAATACACCTCTGTTAAGGCTCTTGGCGCTGATGGCTATCTTGCCGACAAAGGCCTCATTACACTTCCGGCCGATCAAGCCAAGAAGTCAGTGGAGGCAGCTCAGTCACTTGCCGTTATTTCTGTCGATGATTTGAAGTAGCATTCCAGGTTGGAGAGAGAGACCGCGGATGAACCGGCTTTCTCTCCTTTCGCCTGATATTTGAAAGAGCTTGCATTGCCATGACCCTTTGGAGCCTCATCGTTCTGGCCGCGTTTACAACTATCACCTATTTGATGGCGCGGGGCAAGGCGTTGAAATTGCGCGATGCATCAGGCTCTGGTCTTTTGCACTCTTTGCCCAATTATCATGGCTCTTATTCTGCGGTTCTGGTTTTCTTGTTTGGTTTGTTGATTGCACTGGCAGTGCCCATGTTTATGCCGATCGGCAATTGGATTTCACCGGTCGCTACTGCCGCGGTTTGTGCTGTGGTGGGTTACTTTTCATACTCAAAAATAAACCTCACTCTGCGCGCGCGTAATAGGTTTGAAGAGATCAGTCTCTACATATTAGTGGCCTGCTCAATAGTCGCCGTACTTACGACAGTAGGAATTTTTGCATCTATTGCTTTGGAAAGTTTTCGCTTCTTCAGTGAAATAAATCCGCTTCAATTTCTCTTTGGCAGTAAATGGGCGCCTACCGGTGAGCCTGCGAGTTTTGGTTTTATCCCGCTCCTTGGCGGCACACTGTTAATCACCACAATTGCAATTGTAGTGGCAACGCCGCTGGGACTATTCTCGGCAATCTATATGGCAGAATATGCAAGAAGAGATGTGCGCCGCTTTCTGAAACCCCTGCTCGAACTCCTTGCCGGTGTGCCAACCGTGGTGCTGGGTTTTTTCGCAGCCCTCACCGTGGCGCCTTTCATTCGCCACGCCGGCGAAAGTTTTGGTTTGGTCGTTGCCTCTGAATCAGCCTTGGCAGCAGGACTTGTTATGGGCATGATGATTGTGCCGCTCATTTCCTCCCTATCAGATGACATCATCAATGCGGTGCCACAGTCGCTGCGTGACGGCTCCTATGCTATGGGTGCAACTAAATCGGAAACCATCACGAGAGTAGTTCTACCCGCCGCTCTTCCGGGTATTGTCTCAGCAATTATGCTTGCGGTTTCACGAGCCATTGGTGAAACCATGATTGTAGTGATGGCTGCCGGTCTTGCTGCCAATCTCACAATTAATCCGTTGGCGGCAGTGACCACGATCACAGTTCAAATCGCAACACTTCTGGTTGGCGATCAAGAGTTTGACTCTGCTAAAACACTTTCAGCCTTTGCTTTGGGTTTTGTATTGTTCTTCATAACGCTGGCATTGAATTATTTCGCTTTGCGGTTTGTGCAGAAATACAAGGAACAATATGACTGATACTCTGCTCAAAGATGATAAGATCTTTTTGGCCAAGCGCTATAGTGCCGAGCGGCGCTTTAAGTTCTATGGCGGAGCAGCGCTCGCAATTACTACGGCATTTTTATTGTTCTTGCTGCTTGATATTTGCCGCAAAGGCATTCCGGCCTTCATTGAACATCATGTCAATCTCCCTGTATTGATTGATTCAACAAAAGTAGATGCCTCTGATCCTGCTTCCGGTGATTTTGAAGGCATTGTGAAAGCTGCTTTGCGCGCACAATTTCCTGATGTGACTGACCGGGTAGAAAAGAAAAAACTGGTTGGCATTCTTTCCCAAAGTGCATCAAGTGATCTGCGCCGCGCTGTCATCAACAACCCAAAACTCATTGGCCAAACCATCACCAGTTCGCTGCTTCTCTCAGATAATGCTGATCTCTATCTTAAGGGTGCCGAAGGCGATGAGAAAATAGCAAGTTTGGATACGCTCCGGTCCAAAAATATGATTGAAAGCAGATTTGCTTGGCGGTTTTTCACCAACGGGGACTCGCGGGAACCGGAACAAGCCGGAATATTAGGTGCACTTATCGGCTCGCTTCTGACCGTCGCCATTGCGTTAAGTTTGGGGCTGCCTCTTGGCGTTGCGGCCGCTGTTTATCTGGAGCAATTTGCGCGTAAAAATGGTTGGACGGATTTGATTGAGGTGAACATCAACAATCTGGCCGCGGTGCCCTCCATTATTTTTGGTCTTTTAGGTCTGGCCATATTTCTAAATGTGTTCGGCTTGCCGCGTTCAGCCCCATTGGTTGGTGGATTGGTTCTGGCATTGCTCGTCCTGCCAACCATCATCATTGCGGCGCGGGCAGCACTGCGCGCAGTTCCGCCTTCGATAAAGGAGGCCGCACTTGGTGTTGGTGCCTCACAACAACAGGCAGTGTTGCATCATGTTCTGCCCCTTGCACTTCCTGGAATTTTGACTGGCGCTATTCTCGGGTTGGCTCGTGCATTTGGAGAGACAGCACCCCTTCTTATGATCGGCATGGTCGCGTTTATTGCCGATGTGCCGCATGGTTTTACAGACGCTGCCACAGTTTTGCCTGTGCAAGTTTTTCTATGGTCTGACCTTCCAGAAATTGCATTTCAATCTAAAACTGCCGCCGCTATTATGGTTTTAATTGTTGTGCTCTTCGCCCTCAACGCTATTGCAATTTACCTTCGTCGCAAATTTGAGCGGCGTTGGTAAGAACAGGAACCCCCATGGACCAGCTCTCACCCCAAGTTGCCGAATTGCCGCGTATTATGTCCGAGCGCACCATTCGTATTTCTGCTGAAGATGTGAATATTTATTATGGCGAAAAACACGCGATTAAAAACCTCTCGGTCAATATTCCCGATAAGGCTGTATCCGCTTTTATCGGCCCTTCAGGCTGTGGAAAGTCTACATTCCTGCGCGCCATCAATCGTATGAATGATACAATTCCAAATTGTCGCCTCACAGGTGATGTGAAGCTCGACGGTAAAAGCATCTATGACAAAGATGTTGATGTTGTGCAGCTGCGCAGCCATGTCGGAATGGTGTTTCAGAAACCTAATCCTTTTCCCAAATCGATTTTTGAAAATGTCGCTTATGGACCGCGTATTCATGGCCTAACCAAAAATAAAACGGATCTCGAAGGCATGGTTGTCGCTAGCTTGAAGAAAGCCGGATTGTTTGAGGAGGTTAAAGACCGCCTGCACCAATCAGGCACTGGCCTATCTGGAGGACAACAACAGCGCCTATGCATCGCGCGGGCCATTGCGGTGAATCCTGAAGTCATTCTGATGGATGAGCCCTGTTCTGCGCTCGATCCGATTGCGACGGCCCGCATAGAAGAGCTCATCGACGAGCTGCGACAAAATTATTGTATAATTATTGTCACCCATTCCATGCAACAGGCGGCACGGGTTTCCCAGCTTACCGCGTTTTTTCATCTCGGCATTCTGGTTGAAACCGGCGATACGGATGAAATGTTCACAAGCCCCAAAGACAAGCGTACGCAAGATTATATTACAGGCCGTTTCGGCTGAAGGAGACTCACATGCCCGATCACATTGTTAAAGCCTATGATCAGGATATTTCGTCCCTGAAAACGATGCTCGCACAGATGGGCGGCCTCGCTGAAGACCAGCTTGAAAATGCCATCCTCGCCTTGTCAAAGCGCGACGTGGCCTTGGCTGATCAGGTAATCAAGCGCGATGAAAAACTTGATGAGATTGAACGCGAAATCGAAGAAAAAGCAATTCTCACCATTGCCAAGCGCCAACCAATGGCGCTGGACTTGCGTGAAATCATGGTCGCAATTCGTGTGTCCTCAGACATTGAACGCATTGGAGATCTAGCTAAAAATACCGCAAAACGGACCCATGCCATTTCAGAGTCCTTGCCACGCCGCCTTTCGACGGGCCTAGCCCGCATGGGCGTTATGGCACAAGCCCAACTCAAAGATGTTCTAGATGCCTATGCCCGCAAAGACGACACTTTGGCGATGCGAGTGTGGCGTTCTGACGAGGACTTGGACGCACTTTACAATTCGATTTTCCGCGAGCTTCTCACTTATATGATGGAAGACCCTCGCAATATCAGTCTGTGCACGCATCTTCTGTTTGGGGCAAAAAACCTTGAGCGTATTGGTGATCACACGACCAATATTGCTGAAAACATCCACTACCTCATTCACGGCAAAACCATCACTGAAGGTCGTCCGAAAAAAGATGTGACAGCAATGATGAATCCGAGCGAGGTCGATTAGTTATGAGTGCCTCCATCCTTATTGTCGAGGACGAAGAACCTATTCAAATCCTTTTGAAATATAATCTTGAGGCCGAAGGTTACCGGGTTCGCAGTTCCACGCAAGGCGAAGATGTGGCCTATATGATCGCAGAAGAGCGTCCTGATCTCATTCTTCTCGATTGGATGCTGCCTGGAATTTCCGGCATAGAAGTGTGCCGTTTGGTGCGTGCTAAGCCAGAATCTCGCGATATCCCTATCATTATGCTGACAGCAAGGAGCGAGGAGGCTGAAAAAGTACGTGGCCTGGCCACCGGTGCGGATGATTATTTAGTGAAACCTTTTTCTGTGCTAGAGCTTTTGGCTCGTATTAAAACTATTTTACGTCGTTTAAATCCCGAAGCTGTCGCCGAAAAACTGAAAGCGGGTGATCTTGTTGTGGACCGCAAGAGTCGTCGCGTCAATCGCGGACAACGCGATATCAATCTTTCTCCCACGGAGTTTCGCTTGCTTGAACAATTGATGCAGAATCCAGGCAGGGTCTATTCACGGAGTCAATTGCTGGACACAGTCTGGGGCCGTGAGGCTTTTGTCGATGAACGCACGGTCGATGTTCACGTTGGCCGTCTGCGAAAATCATTGTCTCGTGGCAAAGAGCTGGACCCAATTCGTACAGTCCGTTCGACGGGGTATGCTTTTGATGAGCGCTTCGGGAAAAACTGAATTTAGTCAGGGGCGAGAGAATTAAGAAGCCTTTGTGATTTTAAATCGCACCACAGGCTTTCAGGAATTTTAGCACTCATTGTTTTTGCATTCAACGTCACTTGTTTTGGCGTTACTGCACCGGGAATGACCGAAACTACGGACGGATGGCGCAAAGGGAAACGTAGAGCTGCCTCCGACAATTCTGTGTTATTAGCTCTGCATACAGCTTCAATTTTGCGGACACGATCCAAAATTTCTTTTGGAGCAGGATCATAATTATAAAAGGCACCCGGCTTTGGCCCGGTCGCCAAAATTCCGGAATTGTAAGGACCGCCTAAAACGATACCAATGCCACGCTTTTGGCAAAGGGGTAGGAAGGAATTTAGAGCTTCTTGCTCCAGCAAAGTATAGCGTCCAGCTAGTAAAAACAAATCGAAATCGCCGGCATGGGCCAAGGTCTCGCAGACCTGCCACTCATTCACGCCAGCGCCAATGGCTTTAACAACTTTCTCGTCGCGCAGTTTGGTAAGCGCTTTATAACCACCAGCCATCAATGTCTTGACGTGAGCATCGCGAATTGAAATGTTGCCATGGGTAAAAACATCGATGTCATGCACAAACAAGATATCAACCGAATCCAACCCCAACCGTTCCAAAGACTGTTCCAGCGAACGCATTACGCCATCATAAGAATAATCAAATCTCTCGCGACGGTTTGGTGTGTTGAAGAATTTGCCAATGCCAGTGCGTTGGTCAGCCTGACAAACATCCAAGAGGCGGCCCACTTTGGTTGAGATGATATAATCTTTGCGCTTTTTTTCGCGGAAGAAATGATTGAGCCTCGTTTCAGAAAGACCTAGTCCATAAAGAGGGGCAGTATCATAATAACGAATACCATGTTCCCAAGCCTTTTCCAATGTGGCTCGCGCGTCAGCCTCCGTTATAGCCTTATAGAGATTACCCAGAGGTGCGGCGCCAAATCCAAGTTCGGTGAAGGAGAGCTGTGCACCGGAGGGCGCTTTAAAAAGACGTTTTTTCATTTTGAATCGCCATGGCCTGTTTATCTAATAACTGTAATCTCACATGAGTTTTGCTCACGTACAAGCGAGAACTCCGCTGCCATGATTGCAACATGATTCACCGCGAAAATCATTACACCAGTACTTAACCATTCGCCAAGAGATGTAGTGCTAGATTTGCATTGATGTGACCTCGCAAAATTGGTGCTTGGTCTTGGGGAATTGGAATGAGCTTTTCGGGGGATGATAAGAAGCGCAAAGGCCGGAAACGGACTGAGCCGCAGCTTTTTTCCACTGTCACCCGCAGTACCCGTGCTCCTGCACCAAAACGACGTAAGAGATCTCTTCTTGGCAGGCTCGTCGGATTATTACTTGTGCTTGGTTTTTGGGGTGCGGTAGTTGGTGGGCTAGCTTTCGCCTATATTTGGTTTTCGCTCGACCAGCGCGGTCTCTTGCAAATTCCACAACGTCAACCCGGCATTATGCTCTTGGCCTCTGATGGCACCGTCCTTTCTGAACAGGGCGCCTTTTTTGGTGATTCTGCACGGATGGTTGAATTGCCTGACTATGTGTCCAATGCTGTCATCGCTATCGAAGATCGCAGATTCCGTTCACATTACGGTGTCGACCCGATTGGTTTGGCGCGGGCTATAACGCGAAACTTTTTGGCCGGTCACATGGTACAGGGCGGTTCGACGCTCACTCAACAGTTAGCGAAAAATTTATTCTTGACACCAGAACGCACCTTGACGCGAAAAGCGCAAGAAGCAGTGCTGGCGATTTGGTTGGAATCCAAATTCACTAAAGATGAAATTTTGCAGCTTTATTTGAACCGCGTCTATTTTGGTTCAGGCGCTTATGGTATTGAGCAAGCGGCCCGTGTTTTCTATAATAAGCCCGCAGCCGAACTCACAATCATCGAAGCTGCGACTTTAGCCGGGGTTTTGAAAGCGCCCAATAACTACAGTCCCTCAAAGCAACCTGAAGACTCAGCAGCACGTGCCAAACTGGTGATTACTGCCATGGCCGCGCAAAGTTACATCACCCTTGACGATGCGCAAAGTGCAATTACTGCTCCTTCTAGCGTGATTGCCGGTGATTATGTGCCCGCCAAACAATATGCTGTCGACTGGATCAATGATCAATTGCCGCTGCTGGTCAAAGACTATGATCAGTCAATTGTGGTTGAGACAACAATCGATCCCAATATTCAAAATTCTGCCGAACAATCGTTGCGCCAACGGCTCAGTGAAAGTGGCAAGAAACTGAATGTCAGTGAAGGCGCAATCGTCGTCATGGATGGTTCTGGGGCGGTCACAGCTATGGTTGGTGGACGCTCTTATAAAAAGAGCCAATATAATCGCGCCACCCAAGCCAAGCGCCAACCGGGCTCTGCTTTCAAGCCTTTTGTCTATCTGACAGCATTCGAACATGGTTATACACCAGATTCAATTGTTGTGGATGAATCCCTTCAAATTGGTGGCTGGTCGCCTGAAAATTTCAAACAAAAATATCAAGGGCCGGTCACTTTGGAACATGCCTTTGCGGAATCAATTAACACGATTGCTGCAAAACTGGCATTCGCGGTGGGTCCTGCCAATGTGGCAGCCACAGCTGAACGTCTTGGAATTACATCAAATCTTGGTCACGATGCTTCGATTGCTCTGGGCACATCGGAAGTTACACCACTGGAACTGACAGCAGCTTTTGTACCCTTTGCCAATGGTGGCACGGTGGTGCAGCCCTATGTCGTCCGCCGTATCGTAACGCGCGATGGCAAAGTACTTTATGAGCGCAAAGGTGACGGTCTCGGCCGTGTTGTGGCTGATCGTGAACTTGGAAATATGAATCGCATCTTTCGCGCAGTTGTGCGCGAGGGTACGGCTACGAAAGCACAGTTTGGTAATTTTGACATTGGAGGAAAAACCGGAACCAGCCAAGATTACCGAGATGCGTGGTTTGTGGGTTTTACACCTTACATGGTAGCCGGTATCTGGATGGGAAATGATGATAACAGTCCCACTAAAAATGTCACCGGTGGTTCCCTTCCAACTCAAGTCTGGCGTGATGTGATGGAGCCTGCTCATGCCGGATTTGCTCCTGCCGCATTGCCGGGCTCAGTGGCGGCACCCCAACAAATATCAGGTCAAGTTATTATATCTCACTTTGAACCGCCACCTCAACAATCGACGCCAATTCAAACAACAAAGTCTAAAAAGAAAAAATATCTATTCGATTTTTTGTTCGAGAAGAATTAAATTTGATAACGGTGTAATTCGCGTCCGTGTTCGCGCAACCAATTTCGTGATTCTTTTGCGGTCCTGCAATGGGCCAGCACCAAGCGCCAAAAGCGCGGGCCATGGTTCATCTCTTTAAGGTGTGCTACTTCATGGGCGGCCACATAATCCAGCACATCTGCTGGGGCCAAGATTAACCGCCATGAATAAGAGAGGTCACCGCCCGATGAGCAGGAACCCCATCTGGTATTCTGGTCACGTAAAGTAAGTTTGCGAAATTTTACACCCATCGCGGCGGCATAGAAATGAGAAGCTTGCGTGAGTTCAAGTTTGGCTTGCGCTTTCAACCAGTCTTGTAAGCGGCGGGGCACGTGCACTGCATCGCCTGGAACAATTATTTCATCCTGAGCGCGTGAAACAATACCACGCTTGCCGCCCGTGGCTCTAATACGGTGAGGACCGCCTTGAAACAAGACGGTCTGGCCATCAGCGAACTTTACAACAGGTGCGCGTGCACCCATGGTTTTGGCGATCCAGTCCTTTGAACTTTCTACAAATCGCAAAGCTGAGGGTTCGCCGGCGCGTGGCGGCAATGTCAAAATAACACCTGCGCCATCGGATGTGAGACGGATACCCATGCGGCGACAACGCGCGTTGCGACGAATGGTCAGAACGATATTCACCCCATCTATGTCGATGGTTCGTGCTTCAAGCTTTGGCGCTTGCCGTAAGATTTGAAATCCACGCAGAAGGTTGATCATCAGCCTTGAGCGTTGAGGAATGCTACAATTTTTGGTGCAACCTCGGCGCGGAATTTAGATCCGGAAAATACACCATAGTGACCGACACCCATTTGCAGGTGATGAAGTTTTTTCGCTTCTGGAATATTGGCGCACAGACCTTGCGCTGCTTCGGTTTGACCAATGCCTGAAATATCGTCGCGCTCACCTTCAATGGTCATCAAGGCTGTATTGGTGATCTGCGTTGGATCTACCTTTTCGCCGCGATGCAAATAGGTGCCATGAGGCAAATCATGATAGACAAAAACCCGGTCAATAGTTTGAAGATAAAATTCGGCGGTTAAATCCATCACCGCCATATATTCGTCATAGAAAGTTTCTTGTTTTTCAGAATCGATTTCCTCGCCATCGACCAAGCTGCGATAAAGATCGCGGTGTGCCTTTATGTGACGCTCGGCATTCATGGCCAGAAAACCACCCAATTGCATAAAGCCAGGATAAACTTCTCGCCCTACGCCTAAATGTGGCCCCGTGACTTTCATCGTCACGTTTTGGCGGAACCAATCGGAGCCCTTTTCTTCGGCGAGCTTGTTCACTGCCGTAGGGCTGCGGCGCGTGTCAATCGGGCCTCCCATTAACACCATGCTGAGGGGCACGAGAACATCATTTCTTGCACTCATCAATGAAACGGCCGCCATGACGGGCACAGAAGGTTGGCAGACGGCCATGACATGGACTCGGGTTTTGAGATGATGCAACATCGCAATCACACTATCGGCATAGTCGTCGAGATCGAATGATCCTGCATCTAAGGGTACGTCGCGGGCATCCACCCAGTCGGTCACATAGACATCGTAGTGTGGCAGCATAGCTTCAACGGTGCCCCGGAGCAGAGTTGAATAGTGACCAGACATTGGAGCCACTATTAACAGTTGTGTCTGTGGATTTATTTTTGCTTCGATGTCTTTGCTGAAATGCAAGAGCTTACAGAAAGGCGTTTGCCAGACAACATTTTCATAAATAGCAACTTCGTTGCCCGCTACTTGCGTCGACAAAACATTAAACTGAGGTTTTTCATAACGCCGTGTGGCGCGTTCAAACATGCTCAGACCTGCTGCGACTGTGCGACCAAATTGCGATGTTGCAAAGGGGTTGGCTGTATGTTGCCAGAAGGCCAAACCAGCATTGGCCGCGAAGCGAAATGGCTGCATGGCAAAATGGTTCAGCTCGTAAAATGGATAAAGCATATTTTGGTCCTGACTACGCATCAACATGAATTGCACCTGTTAAGAATTCGAAAATGTGGATTGGCCCCCGATGCCAAGAACGATCAGTGTAGCACATTTTCAAGGGCATCTGCCAAGCCCTTTGCATCAGTCGAATAAGCAAAATATTTCAAGAACTTACCATCAGGACCCATCATATACAAGATGGACGAGTGATCCATTTCATAGTCTTTTGGATCGTCGGGATTAGGAATTTTTTTATAAAAGACGTGATAAGCTTTGGCGATTGCTGCGATCTGTTGCGGCGAACCGGTGAGACCTTGCAGACGCTTATCAAAGCTTGAGACGTAACTTTCCATAACGGCAGGCGTGTCCCGGTCGGGATCAATGGAAATAAATAGAGGTGTAATTTTATCAGCGTCCGCACCCATCTGGGCGAAGGCTGCTGTCATTACTTGAAGTTCTGTTGGGCACACATCTTTGCAAAAAGTGAAACCGAAAAACAACAATGTATATTTTCCGGCATAAGTCCTATCGGTGACCGTCTCACCCCGTTGGTTTAACATCGTAAATGGTCCGCCAATGAGCGCTTCGCCTGAACTTTTTGAGACCTCAACTGGCAGCAATAAAGTCAAGGCTCCAACTAATATCGCGAACACACCCAGAATGATGGCGAAGATAATTTTGCGCTGCGACGGCAGGAAAGAGCTGTTTTGAATCATAAGACCTACTATACGAAGTCCGAGCCCAACTTAACTGAGACAAAATGACCGTCACTGACTTTTTTGAAACCCAAGGCTCTGGCCTATTGCGTTTACGTACGCTTGTGCGCTTGCGGTGGCTTGCAGTCATTGGCCAATCGATTGCTATTTTCGCCGTGCATTTTGTGTTGGAATTTAGGGTGCCGATTGGACCCTGTTTGACCATCATTGCCTTAAGTGCATGGCTTAATATATTTCTCACTTTGCGCTGGCGCGGTGGGCAACGCTTGGCGTCGCGGCCGGCAGGATTGCTTTTAGGTTATGACGTTTTGCAATTGGCAAGCTTACTCTATTTAACTGGCGGCATGGAAAATCCTTTTGCATTTTTGTTTTTGGTTCCTGTAACAGTTTCCGCAACATCTTTACCCATCACATGGACTTTGGGCTTGGCTGTTTTGGCCTTTGGCTGTTCCAGTATTTTAGCGGTTGCACACAGGCCATTGCCTTGGATTATGGACCAAGCCTTCAGTCTTCCACCCACTTATATCGCGGGCATGTGGGCGGCACTCATATGCGGTACGGTATTTTCGGCCATTTATGCCAGACGCATTGCCGAAGAAGCGCGCTTGATGTCAAGTGCGCTCTCAGCGACCGAAAAGGTTCTGGCGCGGGAACAACGGCTCTCGGCGCTGGATGGTTTGGCGGCCGCCGCCGCTCATGAACTGGGAACGCCTCTGGCCACCATTGCGCTTGTGGCAAGAGAACTCAAAAGAGAAATACCAAAATCCTCGCCCCATATTGAAGACATTGATCTGCTGATCAGCCAAGCCGCACGGTGTCGTGAAATATTAAAGAGACTGGCTGTTCCTGAACAATTGTCCGATGATGTCTATCAACAAGTGTCTTTGCACGCGATGATCGAAGATTTAGTGGCCCCTTTGCGGGGTTCCGATGTCTCTATTACAATTGATGCTGACGCTAGCGACGATAAAAAAATATCGCCGGAACCGGTATTCTTGCGCAATCCGGCTATTACTTATGGGCTGGGCAACTTACTGGAAAATGCTATTGATTTTGCGGTCAGTTCAGTTGATGTCAAAGCGCGATGGAATAGCAACCAAGTTATTTTAACGGTGGCTGATGACGGACCTGGGTTTGATCAAACGATATTTGATCAATTGGGCGACCCCTTCGTTACAACAAGGCCGGGTTATGGAGCAGATTTCCAGCCCGAACCTGGCCAGCATGATGGCATGGGACTTGGATTGTTCATCGCAAAAACCTTGCTTGAACGGTCTGGCGCAACAGTGTCATTAGCCAATCGCAAACACCCTTTGCAGGGTGCGACGATACAAATCACATGGCCTAGGGCACAAGTCGATATCATCAAAGCATAGACCCTGATCCAAGTTGCGTATAAAGACCATGAACATCATGACCCAGCCAACTGATAAAACCCTTCTTCTCGTCGATGACGACAAACCATTTCTTACGCGACTAGGTCGTGCCATGGAGACGCGTGGATTCATCGTGCGTTTAGCTGACACTGTGGCTGAAGGTATAGCCGAAGTCCGCAAAGAGGCGCCTGGCTATGCAGTGGTTGATTTACGGCTCACAGACGGCAATGGTTTGGATGTGATCGAAGCGCTCCATGCCTCAAGACCTGAAGCCCGCGTGGTGGTTCTGACTGGGTATGGTAATATTGCAACGGCGGTGACTGCTGTAAAACTCGGTGCCATTGATTATCTGGCTAAGCCCGCAGATGCAGATGCTGTCTACGGCGCATTGACAGGCGACACTGACGCGAGAACGGCGCTACCCGATAATCCCATGTCGGCCGACCGCGTGCGATGGGAACATATTCAACGGGTGTTTGAATTGTGTAATCGCAATGTGTCAGAAACCGCACGGCGTCTTAACATGCACCGCCGCACTCTGCAGCGAATTTTAGCGAAGCGGGCGCCTAAATAATTTAAGTTACGACGTGGCCCACAAAGGGCAATTCACGGAATTGGTGGCTCATGTCCATGCCGTAGCCCACCACAAAGAGATTGGGACAATCAAAGCCACAGAAGTCGGCTTTGATGTTTGCTGCCAAGTGGCCGGGCTTATCGAGCAGGACGCATGATCTTACTGATTTTGCACGTCGTGCGGAGAGCAAATCTTTTGCAAAAGCCAAAGTGCGGCCTGACTCGAGGATATCATCCACCAACAGAACATCACGACCCTCAACGATTGATTCAATATCGCGTAACACATCGACCTTGCCCGACGATGTTTGAGCGGCGCGGTAACTCGCTAAAATCATAAAATCGACTTCCGGCGATAATCCGGCATGATGCATGGCCCGAATGAGGTCTGCCGCAAATATGAAGCTGCCTTTCAGAATTGGAATTACTAATAGTTTATGTGGCTTGATTGCAGCGATTTCGGCAGCCAAAACTGTGATGCGCTTTGCAATCTCAGTTTCAGAAAAAAGGACATCAATGCGATGCCCGTCAATGGTGATGGTGCTCATGGTTTGAGGTATGAGCTTATTTCGGCAGAATGTGCAAACCGAATTTCCAGATTTTTTGCAAGTTCCGGTGCTGAGGCTACGCGGGTTACAAAACTGGTGGTCTCGCCCGGCCGCAAGGGCCGCGACGATGTATCCAACGTCCAGCTGTAAAGTTCCGTGGCTGCATCATTCTGCAAACCAAAGTGCAGCCACGGAATTTTGCGAATTTCTGTAGTAGGATTGCTGATTTCACCTTTAATCATCAAAACGCGGGCGCCATTGATGATTTTATGTTCTTGCTCAATATGCCTGATATCAAGACCGTAAATATTCACCTCATAGCCCAGTTTCTCATAGGCTTTGATTGAAATAGGTGCCGCCGCAACCACAGTTTCGGGCATCAAAGCGGCAGCTGAAAAGGGTGCTAGCATGAAAACTCCTAGTGAAACCCAGCCACCGATTCTCTTTATGCGGGCTTTGCGCTTGACCGCAAATTCCTCCTGAGCGTTGCGGGCAGCTTCCACCAAATGTTGGACATCAAATGATGGCTCATCTCTGTGGTCAATTACACGGGCTACGGTGCGGGATGGTACATCGACCACCTCCAACATGGGGATTTCCCGCCAACGATGGCCGCAATTGCGGCAGGTGATGGTGAGCGTTGATGACGTCTGCCGATGTTCCGACAGATCATAGCGCGAAGTGCAAGTGGGGCAGCTGACAATCATGGTTTAAACAAAAGCCTGTTTATTTAAATCATAGGCTAACAGCGATTACAGTTAATGGACGGTTAAGGCCCTTGCGGCAAAAGCTTGGCAGATCCAAAGGAGAGTGGTTTGATCGAATTACAAGGCGTTGGCCTGCGCTATGGCGATGGGCCAGAAATTTTGAAGGATGTGAACTTCAGGTTAGCCCAAGGCGACATGCGATTTTTGACTGGTCCTTCTGGAGCTGGCAAATCTTCGCTGCTGCGTTTGCTGTTTCTGGCTTTGAAACCGAGCCGCGGGCATATTGCATTATTTGATCAAGATACGTCTGTCTTGGGTCGTCAAGATATTTCGCCCTTGAGGCGGCGTATTGGGGTGGTGTTTCAAGACTTTCGTTTGCTCAATCATCTCTCCACATTTGATAATGTGGCGTTGCCATTGCGGGTTATGGGCCAGCGCGTGGATAGTTATCGCCAAGACGTGCTCGATCTACTGGAATGGGTGGGTCTCAAAGAACAGGCCCACGCGTTTCCGGAAGTGCTTTCTGGTGGGGAGAAGCAACGTGCGGCCATAGCGCGGGCAGTGATTGCCAAACCTGAAATTCTGCTGGCCGACGAGCCCACCGGAAACGTTGATCCGGTTTTGGCTAAGCGCCTTTTACATCTCTTTCTCGAACTCAACCGATTGGGCACAACTGTGTTTCTGGCGACACATGATGAAGCTTTGATCAAGCAAGCCCGAAAGCCTGTGTTCCGCTTAGAAGCCGGTCAATTACGGGCCGCATGATGAACAGTGCAATGCAAAAACTTGGGCAAATCATTCCGTCCGAAGCTGCACCGCTTCGCAACCTCATTGTGACTATGACCATTATGTGTTATCTCGCTTGTCTCGCAATTGGGGCGTTAGTGCTTATCAATCGGGCAGTCGATGGCTGGACGCGTGGCCTTTCACGCGAAGTAACGGTGCAAGTTCGACAAATTCAAAAATTGGATATGGAAGCAGAGTTGCAAAAAGCTATAACACTTTTGCAAGCAACTTCAGGTGTAATAGTGGCAGAAGTTTTGCCGCGCGAAGCTGGACTCAAACTTTTAGAGCCATGGTTAGGAAATACCAATCTTGAAGAACTTCCCATCCCGCGCTTGATTCGGGTGACGATTGATGAAAATCACCAACCTGATTTTGTGATGCTCGACAAAAATCTGAAAAACACAATCCAAGGGGCAAGCCTCGATACGCATCGCCGCTGGGAAGTAGAACTGACGCGCATGGCCCATACGCTCTCGCTACTATCTTATGTAATCTTGGCGCTAATCTGTGCTTCGGCCATTGCGATGGTGATTTTCGCAGCACGTTCGGTTTTAGATGCAAACCGCGAAGTGGTGGATGTGTTGCATTTGGTGGGCGCAAAAGACGGTTATATCGCTCGGCAAATTGATCGGCGCTTTATGATTTCCGGTTTAACTGCTGGCGTGATAGGCATTGCCTTGTCGTTGTTCACATTCTTGGGGCTAGGCCTTTCAGGAAATGTGGAAAATAATTCTGTCGCTGCAGCAAGTTACAGCCTGCTTTTTGCTCCCACTGGTGCGGGATATTGGAGTTATAGTGCATTGTTGGTGGTCCCAATCGTGGCCACAGGTATTGCACTTCTAAGCGCTAGATTGACTTTGATGCGCATGTTAAAATCAACGGCATGATTGCCATCCGCTCGTTTATATTTAATGTTCTTTTCTACTTGAACCTCACATTATTTCTTGTGCTGGGGTTCTGGTTTTTTTTCACGCCGCGCAAATGGTCTATTCGCGCCCTCCAGACTTGGGCGAGATCATCATCATGGTTGTTGTGCAGGATCTGCGGAACCAAAATGGAAGTGCGAGGGGCTGAACACATTCCACAGGGGGCGGTCATAGTGGCTGGAAAACATCAATCAGCATGGGAAACATTTGCAATTCTCCCACTCTTTGATGACCCGTGCTTTGTTCTCAAAAAGCAGCTCACTTATATTCCTTTCTTTGGGTGGTTTTGTCTAAAGTTTAAAATGATTGCTGTGGATCGCAGTGCTGGCAGCTCTGCGTTACGTGCACTGATTGCTCGAGCCAAAGAAGAAGTGGTGCGGCCGCGGCAGATTATTATCATGCCGGAAGGGACACGTCGCGCGCCAGATGATCCGCCGGATTATAAACCGGGAGCTGCCGCAGTTTACGGACAACTAGATGTGCCTTGTGTACCCTTTGGTTTGAATGCGGGTCTGTTCTGGCCTAGGCGTAAATTTTTGAGATATCCAGGCACTATTGTGGTCGAATTTTGTGCCGCGATTCCAGCGGGCTTGCCCCGCAAAGAGTTTCAAGCGCGGCTGCAAGATGCCATAGAAACCACATCGCAAAAATTACTCTCAGAAGCCCGCGGCTCTAGAGTACAAAACTAGAACAGAGACTCGACTCGCAACCTCGTTCGTGTTATGTTTCTCGGCATGAATTTTATAACGTCACTATTCAAAGCGCCCATTGCCCAACAAATCTGGGAAATGAAATACCGCTATGGTGCCGAGGCTTCAGTTGAGGAAACCTTTGCGCGGGTGGCCTCTGCGGTGGCAATGGCCGAGCCCATAGAACTTCGTGCTCATCACGCCAAAGCTTTTTATGATGTGATGGCTGATTTACGCTTTTTGCCAGCGGGCCGCATTTTGGCAGGTGCGGGCACGGGCCGTGCGGTGACGCTGTTTAATTGTTTTGTAATGAATACGGTGGCTGATTCTATTCCCGGAATTTTTGACAATCTGAATGAAGCCGCACAAACACTTCAGCAAGGCGGTGGCATTGGCCATGATTTTTCAACTTTGCGCCCCAAGGGTGCATTGGTGCATGGTGTGGGTGCTGATGCTTCTGGTCCTTTGAGTTTTATGGATGTGTGGGATTCCATGTGCCACACCATTATGTCGGCTGGGGCCAGACGTGGCGCCATGATGGGGACGCTGCGCTGTGATCATCCCGATATTGAGAATTTCATCGAAGCTAAACGTGACCCTGTTAAGTTGCGGAATTTTAATCTTTCAGTTCTCATCAGCGATGCTTTTATGGCGGCAGTGCACGAGAATGTTGATTGGCCATTGCAATTTGGCGGCGTGGTTTTCAAAACGCTAAAAGCGCGTGATTTATGGCAGCAGATTATGTGCGCCACATATGATTATGCCGAACCCGGGGTTATCTTCATTGACCGCATCAATGCTCTCAATCCGCTGGCCTATTGTGAAACGATTTCCTGCACTAATCCGTGTGGTGAGCAGCCCTTGCCGCCTTACGGAGCGTGTTTGTTGGGGTCGCTTAATCTCACCCAATTTGTAAAATTGCCGTTCTCGGCGGAGGTGCGTTTTGATTTGGATATGCTGCGAGACACAGCAAAAATTGCCATTCGCTTTTTGGATGACGTGATTGATGTTTCAAATTATCCGCTCTCTCAGCAAAAGCTGGAAGCGCTGAATAAGCGCCGCCTCGGTCTTGGCGTCACCGGACTTGCCGACGCCTTGTTGATGTGCGGGTTGCGTTACGGCAGTGCTGAGGCTGTTGCGGCTGCGCAAATTTGGATGCAAACCATTCATCATGCAGCACTGGATGCGAGTATTTCCCTGGCCGAAGAGAAGGGTTCATTTCCGTTGTTTGAAGCTGCGGCTTATTTGAATACGACTTATGGGAAGGCACTTTCAGCGGAGCACCATGCGGCAATTTCTATGCATGGCTTGCGCAATGGATTGCTCACCTCAATTGCGCCAACCGGTACAATTTCACTTTTGGCAGGCAACGTGTCGAGCGGCATCGAACCGATTTTCAACGCCAGTTATGAACGGCAAATCAAAAATCCAGATGGCGGAAATCGCACCGAGGTATTGGAAGATTTTGCAGTTAGTTTATGGCGTTTTGTGCATGGTCAATCTCTGCCGCCCCATACTGTCACTGTAAGTAATTTGTCGCCCGACGATCATTTGAATATGCAAGCCGCAGTTCAACCTTTCATTGACAGTTCGATTTCAAAAACCATCAACGTGCCCGAAAACTTGCCATTCCTTGATTTCGTTTCGGTCTATGAACAAGCCTATGCGTTGGGTCTCAAAGGCTGCACGACGTTCCGGCCAAATGCGGTGACTGGTTCTATTCTCAGCAATGCCTCGGAAGATTATAAACAGTGTCCTTCCTGCGGAAACGAAGACCTCATTCACAACGAAGGCTGTGTGGGTTGTTCGACTTGTGGGTTTGCACTTTGCGGTTAAAATAATTCTTGACGAGACTATTTGGTTGTTCTATATTTGTTCTTATGCAAATCCTTGGCTCATCCATCGCTCTCGACACACCTGAATATGCTGATATGAAGCAACGCTTCTGGTATTGGCAGGGTCAATCGGGTCAAAAATACATTCATTCAGTTTATGAAATTGACGCTTGCCCGCCGTTGCCGGGAGCAGTTTATGTGGCGGTGAAACGCGTGGGACTTATGCGTGTTGCGGTAGCCGTTGGTCGCTTTGCACCGTTCTGGGATAAGACGCTGGGCGAAGATGATCTCAGGCGGCTGGAGATGCTCGGTGTTGATGAGGTTCATGTTCATCTATTGGCGCGCAACCCGGAAATGGTTGACTCTGTAAAGCAAGATTTGGCCTCAGCTTTGGGTGAAGTCCGGACCAGTTATGGTTTTAGTGAGTCCGAACCACAACCTTCCTATTCTCATTGATCGGTTGAGACTTGCATCTGTTGCGTCTTGCCGCTAGTCAGCCGTGAATTAGCAACACGCGAGAACCCCCATGGCCTCTTACAATCTTTTCCTGCTCCCCGGTGATGGCATTGGTCCTGAAGTGATGGCCGAGGTTGAGAAGATTCTTCTTTGGTTTACGGCGCAGGGGATTGCCGCTTTTACAACTGAACGCGGCCTTGTTGGCGGTTGCGCTTATGATGCACATGGCCAAGCCATTTCCGAAAATGATATGACAAAAGCCCAAAACGCTGATGCGATCTTGTTTGGCGCTGTGGGTGGCCCGAAATGGGATAAGGTGCCCTATGACGCACGGCCAGAGGCAGGACTACTCCGCTTACGCAAAGATTTAGGTCTGTTCGCCAACTTACGTCCCGCCATTTGTTATCCGGCTCTGGCGGATGCCTCATCACTCAAAAAGAATGTGGTTGAGGGGCTCGACATTCTCATCGTGCGCGAACTCACTGGTGGGGTCTATTTCGGCGAACCCAAAACCATCACAGATCTTGGCAATGGTCAAAAACGCGCGATCGATACACAGGTCTATGAGACCTACGAAATTGAACGCATTGCTCGTGTGGCCTTCGACTTGGCGGCAACCCGGAAGAACAAAGTGGCCTCAGCTGAAAAACGCAACGTGATGAAATCCGGTGTGCTCTGGCATGAGGTTGTCAGCCGCATTCATGCCGCAGAATATCCCAAGGCTGCACTTGATCATGTGCTTGCCGATAATTGTGCCATGCAATTGGTGCGCTGGCCCAAGCAATATGATGTGATTGTGACAGACAATTTGTTCGGTGATGTGCTTTCGGACGTAGCCGCAATGCTCACGGGTTCACTTGGCATGTTGCCTTCAGCCTCGCTCGGCGCAGCCGATGCAAAAACCAACCGGCGCAAGGCGCTTTATGAACCCGTGCATGGCTCAGCTCCTGATATTGCGGGCACTGGTGCTGCAAATCCCATTGCGATGATTGCGAGTTTCGGCATGGCGCTGCGCTACTCTTTCGGCATGGGGGAGTGGGCCGACAAGTTGGATCAAGCGATCTCAGCTGTTCTGGCCAAGGGACTGCGCACCACAGATATTGCTGGCGATAGCGCCGCCAACACCAACACCAGCCAAATGGGTGAAGCCATTCTCAAAGAATTGCAGGCTCTTGCGTAATGGAAGGACAGGGCTTCAGTGTGGTTGATCGCATTAAAGCCTTTGGTTTTGCCATCACGGGATTGACCCACGCTATTAAAACCCAACATGCTTTGTGGTTTCATTTGAGCTGTGCAACTGCAGTCATTACGTTGGGACTTTTTTTACATGTCAGTCGTGAAGACTGGCGCTGGCTGGCACTGGCCATCACTTTGGTGATCGCGACAGAGACCATGAACACCGCTGTGGAGTTTTTGGCCGATGCATTCACGCAAGAATATCATGATCTCATCGGTCACGCCAAAGACATTGCCGCAGGTGCCGTCCTCGTTGCGGCGATGGGTGCGATCGCCATCGCCCTGCTCACGCTCTGGCCTTATATATTCTAGATATTGCGCTTTCTTGCCGCCAAAGTGCGCAGGCGTAAAGCGTTCAAGCGAATGAAACCCGCTGCATCTTTCTGGTCGTAAGCGCCGCGATCATCTTCAAAGGTCACCAGCTCATTGGAATAAAGTGACTTTACAGATTTGCGGCCCACGACAATCACATTGCCTTTATACAATTTCAAACGCACTGTGCCTTCGACATGCTCTTGGCTTCTATCAACCATTGCCTGAAGCATTTCGCGTTCGGGGGCGAACCAGAAGCCGTAATAAATCAGTTCGGCGTAGCGTGGCATGAAAGAATCTTTGAGGTGGGCGGCCTCACGGTCGAGTGTCAGACTTTCCATCGCCCGGTGGGCCACGGATAAAATAGTGCCGCCCGGTGTTTCATAAACACCGCGGGATTTCATACCGACGAAACGATTTTCAACAAGGTCGAGGCGGCCAATGCCATTGTCATGGCCAAATTTATTGAGGGCGGTAAACAAGGTGGCGGGTGACATGGGTTTGCCATCAATGGCGACTGGATCACCGTGCTTAAATTCAATTTCGATGTAAGTTGCCTTGTCTGGCGCATCTTCGGGCGCAATGGTGCGTTGATAAACATAGGGAGGTGCTTCCACCCATGGGTCTTCCAGCACTTTGCCTTCCGAGGATGAATGCAGCAAATTAGCATCCACCGAGAAAGGCGCATCGCCACGCTTATCCGTGGCTACAGGGATTTGATGTTGTTCAGCAAAGCTGATCAATTCTGTGCGGCTTTTAAACTCCCATTCGCGCCAAGGGGCGATGACTCTGATGTCAGGGTTCAAAGCATACGCGGTAAGTTCAAACCGCACTTGGTCATTGCCCTTGCCGGTGGCCCCATGGGCGATGGCATCAGCGCCGGTTTCCTCAGCAATCTCAATTAGCCGCTTGGCAATCAAGGGCCGCGCAATGGATGTGCCGAGCAGATAAACACCTTCATACAAAGCATTGGCGCGGAACATCGGGAATACGAAATCGCGGATAAATTCCTCGCGTACATCTTCCACATAAATGTTTTTAATGCCCATCAACTCGGCCTTCTTGCGCGCCGGCTCCAACTCGCCCCCTTGGCCCAAGTCTGCTGTGAAGGTCACGACTTCGGCTTGATATTCAGTCTGCAACCATTTCAAAATGATCGACGTATCAAGACCACCGGAATAAGCGAGGACGACTTTTTTGATTTTGGATTTAGACGGTATGGACATGGGGCTGCTCACTTTGAATTTAACCAGCGACCTATCACGCCAAGCCGGCCGTTCGCAAGTCTGAACAGTCTAACCCGCCCAACACAACCAACCAAAGGGACCTCATCCGCCCTTCGGGCACCTTCTCCTCCAGAGAAGGTGGCGCCAAGGGACGGATGAGGTCCCTACCCACACGTTCCGCATCAAACCCCTCATTTCAGAGCTCTTCTAAAGGCCAAACAATAACATATGGTCCTGGTGAAAAAGTGGTGGCCGAATAGTAAGCAGGATGGGCGAACAAGTAGTAGCGATCAGCAAGCATGTTATGACTGGCCAACGAGCTTTTTATCTGTTCGAGGTTGTTCCAACATATTCATTGAGAGAGTCATCAAACTCAATGAACACAAAAACTTCTCGCCTTTCACAATCAAATGAAGAGAGTTGTTTTCCAGCATTGCTAAGGACACTTTCCAACTTCGAAAAGAATTCAGCTTTGAGTGGTTCTCCACTCATCTTTGCTTTCAGCGTTTTCCGACTTTCTATTTCTTCGCCTGAACGGTTGATGCTCTTCACTTCAATCGCTATGCTTTGATTGCCTGAAACGGCACTCAGATCAGGTGTCTTCTACCCCTGAACTCTCGGTATAAAATTAACTTCTAGATAACCTCTCCTCTTCAATATGGAGTAAGCTACGCTAAGAAGCACGATCCCTCTCACTCGCTCGAACCTTCATGCTTTCGCTCTTCAACTGCCCACAGGCCGCCATGATATCCCGTCCACGTGGCGTACGCACCGGGCTGGCATATCCGGCGTTGTTTAAAATCTCAGCGAAGTTCTCAATTGTGTCCCATTCGCTGCACACATAAGCCGTGCCGGGCCAAGGGTTGAACGGGATGAGATTTACTTTGGCCGGAATGCCGCTGAGTAGTTTTACCAAGCGCTTGGCATCGGCCAAGGTGTCGTTCACATCTTTCAGCATCACATATTCAAAAGTGATGCGTTTGGCGTTAGAAACGCCGGGGTAATTGCGGCAGGCTTCCAATAATTCTGCGATTGGATATTTTTTATTGAGGGGCACCAGCTTGTTGCGAATCTCATCAGTTGTGCCATGCAATGAAATCGCCAGCGCCGAACCAATCTCCGCTCCCGCCCGCACAATCTCCGGCACTACACCAGAGGTCGATAAAGTGATGCGCCGTTTGGACAATGACAAGCCTTCACCATCGGCCGCGATGTTAATTGCGGTTTTCACATTGTCAAAATTATAGAGCGGCTCGCCCATACCCATGAGAACCACGTTGGTCACATAACGCCCCGAAGACGGCGGCTTGGGATTGGCCGTAATATCATCTGGCCAATCTTTAATCTTATCGCGGGCCAACATAATTTGGCCAACGATTTCGCCTGCCGTTAAATTGCGAACCAGTTTTTGTGTGCCGGTGTGGCAAAAGGTGCAGGTTAACGTGCAGCCCACTTGGCTTGAAATGCACAAAGTGCCGCGATCTTCTTCGGGAATGTAAACGGTCTCCACCTCATGGCGCGCACCCTTTTCATCGGGGGCTAAGCGCAACAGCCATTTTCGTGTGCCGTCTGATGAGATTTGCTCGGTCACCACTTCAGGACGGCCAATTACAAAAGCTTCCTCCAACTTTAAGCGCAGCTCTTTGGACACATCGGTCATTGCGGCAAAGTCGGATACACCGCGCTGATAAATCCAATGCCATAATTGTCGCATCCGCATTTTTCGCTGCTTTTCGGGAACATTAACACGTTCCAGAATGGCGGCCAAATCTTCGCGGGCAAGCCCCACCAAAGTCGGTCTCAAATCATTAGGAATATAGCTGGCGGCCAGCGGAATGGCGGTTTGTAAAAAGGTTGTCATGTGGCCCCCTTAGCGCATTTTATAAACGCCCACCATAGGGCCCAGCGGCAGCAAGCCATCATTGCGGAAGAGATCGATGCTGAACATGCTGGAAATTGAGCCATCCAAAAATAGCGCATTTGGACTTTTCAGTTGATCTTTAAAAAGGCTGGCAAATTCATAGAAGGTGACTGGTGCATTGGAAATCACAAATTCCACAATGTGATCATCGGTCATGCCAACGCCGTTGCGGAATTTTGCGGAGGTGCCACTGGATGAAATTTTGGGATGAATGTTGCCATTAATCACCAGCATGGGGCCACTTTGCGTGGCAAAATCAGGTTTGATGCCGGATTTGGCAAAAGCCTCAGTATCCCTCACGCCCAACGTATCGCCGCTCACATAAAACACGCCATTAGGCTTCATATGAAAATTACCAGCGCCATTGCGGTGGTTGAGCTTATGTTGGGTTTTACCATCGGCCACAAACAGGCCAATGGCTTTCAAGTCTTGTCCAAACATGCCGGCATTCATTGCAAAGGTGAGGTCTTTACCCTGCCTCGCCAACATATCTGAAAGGTGGCTGAAGGTAGCAAGGGGCTGGCCAGTTTCATCGAGATTATAGGTTTCGATCTGATCCTGGGTCACATCAAAACTGCAGGCCGAGTAGGATTTGTCGGCAAAGACGAGGTTGCGGCAGGTGGCTTCCGCAGCATTTGAAAATGCAAACCAGCCGAAGAAAATATAGATGAAAGTGCGGTAGCTCATAGCGCTCCTATTTACAGGCGCTATCAATCTTGTCCATGGCCTTGCCTGCGCCCACCAAAGAATAGGTATCGGTAGTTTCGGTGCCCTTCCACGAGGTGCCGGTCACCGTGAGGGATTTTCCGGTCTTCATGGCTTTGACAATCTCGGCTTCAGTGGCGGTGGCAGCAGCCCAAGCCACATCGCCATTGGGGTATAGCTCAAATGGTGCATCATCCACTTTCAGGGTGACAGCCGAAGATTCCTTGAATGGGTAGCCGATAATAGTTGAAATTTGACCTTTGATTTTGCGACCGGGGAAATGGGTCACCAGGAAATAAATCGGATCGCGCTTTACTTTCTTGGCGGCCTCAGACTTTTTTGGCACAGAATAAATATAGCACACAGGCGCGCCCGATGATTGATAGGTGAAGCTTTCCCAATCATCAAAGGTGCCGAGTGACACCGGATCATCTGCCAAAGCCGGTGTGGCCCACAAACCCAGCGTCAAAACTGCTATGTTCCATTTCATGCTGTTAACCTTAAGCCTGCAAATCTTAACAAGTTGCCAAAACTGATTTCTCAGCTACACCGTAAAAATAGGACGCAAATACGGCAAGGAAGAATGACTAAAACAGTTCTCATCACCGGCAGCTCCACAGGCATTGGCTACACATGCGCTATTGGTTTGAAAAATCGCGGTTACCGCGTGCTGGCCACGGTGCGCAACATGGAGGATGCTAAACGTTTGGAGGCCGAGGGGCTTGAAGTATTGATGCTGGATTATGCATTTAGTGCATCGGTCAAAACTTGTGCGGAACAGGTGGCGAAGCTTACGAGCGGAAAACTTTTCGCGCTGCTCAACAATGGTGCATTCGGGCAGCCTGGTGCAGTAGAAGATTTATCGCGTAAAGTTCTTGAAGATCAATTTGCGGCTAATTTTTTTGGCTGGCATGAGCTCACTACACTTTGCCTACCGATGATGCGGGCTAATGGCGAGGGGCGCATTGTGAATGTGTCGTCCGTTCTCGGCATCGTCGCGATGAAATGGCGTGGCGCTTATAATGCCAGCAAATTTGCGCTTGAAGGTTTGACCGACACTTTGCGGCTTGAACTTCGCGGGTCTGGCATTCATGTGTCGACCGTTGAGCCCGGCCCTATCACCAGTAAATTTGTCGAAACCTCGCTCAAGAATTTCGACAAGAATATTGACGTTGAGAAATCAAATTATAAAGAGGCCTATGAAAAGCAACGGGCTCGGCTGGGCAAGGGTGGTTCCAACCGCTTCAAATTGCCGCCGGAAGCCGTGTTGGAAAAGCTGGTCCATGCGCTTGAATCAAAGCGTCCTAAAGCCCATTATTATATAACAACCCCAACGTATATTATGGGTTTTGCAAAGCGCTTGCTGCCGCAAAGCTGGTTGGATGCATTTGTGAACAGGATGTCTGACCAATGAATATTGTAATTTTAGTGGCCCTTGGCGCAGTATCAATTGTGCTAGTGCTTGGTCTTATCAACATGATGCGCGGTGGCCCGTCAAATAAATCACAAATGTTTATGCGTTGGCGGGTGGGCTTACAGTTTGTCGCTATTATACTGATGATGACAGCATTATATTTTTCACGTCGCTGATCTATTGACGATCAACACCGCAGCAGCACAAATGCCCATGCCGAGAATTTGGAGCGGCACCAGGGTTTCGCCAAACAAAACATAGGCCATCAGCGCAGCCACAGCTGGTACCAGATAAATGAGGCCGGAGACTTTGCTAACTGCACCCTCACGGATCAACATCATCAATAAGGTGATGGCCCCAATTGATAAAACCAGCACCGACCAAGCCAAAGCTGACCAAGCTTGAACGCTGCCATCAAACATGAAGGGTTCGATAGCGAAGGCGGCAACGAGCACCACCATGCTTGCACCCACATATTGCCAAAAGCCACCGGACGCGATGTGCAGGCCCGTGGCAAAGCGTTTTTGATAAACTGTGCCAAAACTAATTGCGACGGCGCCGAAGGCGGCGCAGGCCGAGGTTAAAGGTGTGATGCCGCCGAGTGTTGTAAAACTCAGTTTGGGCCACAACACCAACCCAACTCCAATCAAACCCACGACAAGACCAACCCAGTGTTTTGAGCTGATTTTTTCAGTTAAAAGCAGCGCCGCCATGAAGGCGGTGAGCAGCGGCTGAAGGCCGACGATTAAAGCGCTTACACCCGCCGGGAGGCCATTTGCTATAGCCCAAAAAATTGACGCCAGATAAACCCCATGGACGAAGACGCCAACCAAAAAGGCATGGGCCGCATGTTTTGCATCTGGCCAAGGGGCGCGCTGTTGCAGGGCGACAGCTAGCATAAATAATCCGGCAATCGGAAAGCGGATCGCCAGAAACCACAAAGGGGCCACATGGCCAGCCGAGAGTCTTGCCGCCACGAACCCGGTTGCCCACATCACCACAAATAAGGCGGGTGCCACCGTGATCAGGCCGATTCTAGGGGGTGATGTTTGCATGAAGGTTCTGCGTTAGAATGACCAAATGAACGATTCTGTTATTTCGATTGTCGCATTGTTTCATCATGCCCTCAAGCGGCTGTTTGCAGATGAGGCTATTCCGCTGGCGGGGAACATTGCTTTTCGGTTGGTCTTTTCGATTTTCCCGTTTTTAATTTTTCTCACTGCTCTAGCGGGATTTTTCGGTAGCACGGAATTGGCGGAGTCAGTCGTGAATTATCTTTTGAGTGTGGCCCCTGAGCAATTGGTGCGACCGATTAGCAGCGAAATCCGGACCATTCTCACAGTGCCACGATCAGGGCTTTTAAGCCTGTCAGCGCTGCTCACCATCTGGAGCGCCATGGCGGGTGTGGATTCCGTGCGCTTGGGGTTGAACCGCGCCTATGATCTGAAAGACATGCGGCCCCTCTGGTATCTTTATGCGCAGAATGTTTTGATCGTAATCGGCGCTGCGTTCCTGCTTCTGGCGGTGGCACTGATGTTGGTGATCTACCCTTTGGTCATTAACGCATTCCCAAATCGTTTGGCGGGTTGGGCCTCCTTCGATCACGTGCGTTATCCGTTGGCGATGATAATACTGTTGCTCGGCCTGCACGTGGCGCACCGTATTTTACCCGCCAAAGCCCTCTCAGCCCGAGAGGTGTTTCCCGGCGTGCTGCTTACGGTAATCGTCTGGACCATGCTGTCTGCCGCCTTCTCTTATTATTTAGTTCACTTCAATTCCTTTGCCTCAACCTATGCCTCGCTGTCTGGTTTGTTCGCAGCGATGTTTTTTATCTACCAAGCAGCCTTAGTATTGATTTTCGGCGGGGAGTTTAACCGGGTGATCAGCTTGCTGCGGGTGGATAAAGGATCAGTTTGAATGCCACCAAGGGCCAGTTGCCTACATTGGCATTATCGACCAAGTTAATCTGGTGGAGCGAGAGATGAAAGATGTCTAAATAATTGAAGTAGGCATAGACACTAATGAGCAGCTCCATGTAACTCCTGCAACATTCTTCTTCGATCATATCTATCGCGCCACAATGGAGGTGACTTGGGATTCGGATAAGAAGCATCTTATCAGTCCTAAGCCCAGAGATTGGAGTTATCATAGATGGTTCGTTCCAATAGTCACGGCAGCGGCAGACGAGCATGGAGTCGGCTTGATAGTCACACCGAAAACAAGTTGGTTGATCGTGCCAGCCCAACGCAAGTCTGACATTATGGCTAGTGTTGGGGAGTAAGTACCTCACGCGTATGCAACTGGTCAAAAGCAGCAATTCAATGAGTTCGAGCGCCCGCGCTTGACACCTGAAGCCCATTCTCCTAGTAACCCGCAATCTGATTAGGCAAAAGCCTTGACGGATATTCATGCGCAGCCCCCGGCAACCCAATAGGTTTTTCGGAACGTTCACAAAAGTCCTCTTCTTTCAAGGGTTTAGAAGAGGCGCCAAAGGGCGCGGAAAAAGGTAGTTATTATGTACGCAGTCATCAAGACAGGCGGCAAGCAATATCGCGTTGCCGCAAACGATAAAATTCTGATCGAAAAGCTCGAAGGCGAAGCTGGCGATCACATCAATTTCACCAATGTTCTCATGGTTACCGGCGAAGGTGCCGTGCATGTGGGCGCACCTTTCATTGAAGGTGCAACGGTTGTTGGCCAGATTGAAAAGCAGGCCCGCGGGCCCCATTTGATCATTTTTAAGAAGCGTCGTCGTAAGCATTATCGCCGGCGCAACGGCCACCGTCAGGATTTGACCTCGGTGATCATCACTGAAATTCTCACAGGCGGCGCAAAGCCAACTGGCAAGAAAGCTGAAGTGAAAGCCAAAGCCGCCCCAGCAGCACTCGCTGCCGCAGGTGCAGCAGGTGCAGATGACATTTCATTGATCGGTGGCATTGGTCCAAAGATCTATGCAGCACTCACTGACATGGGTATTACAACATTCGCACAAGTGGCCGCCTGGACACCTGAAGATGTTGAGCGCATTGAAGCCGACATTAAGCAGAAGGGCCGCGTTGCCCGTGAAGAGTGGATTGAGCAAGCCAAAGAATTATTGGCTGGCAAACCTCCACGTGCTAAAACCGATCAAGCTCGTACGTAATTTAAGGCAGGAGAAATCTCATGGCACATAAAAAAGCAGGTGGTTCATCCCGCAACGGCCGCGATTCAGCGGGCAAGCGTTTGGGCGTGAAATGTTTTGGTGGTGAAAGCGTTATTGCTGGCAACATCATTCTTCGCCAACGTGGCACACAATGGCACATCGGAACCGGTGTTGGCATTGGCCGCGATCATACTATTTTTGCGAAAATTCCAGGCACGGTTGCTTTCCGTAAAACCAAGGAAAACAAGCAACTCGTGTCGGTCCTTCCGATGAAGGCGGCAGAATAAGGGCACTCTATATCTACCACCCCGTCGCGGGTTGGCAGTGCAGAATTGGACGGAGAGATGGGTATCATCTCTCCGTTTTTTTTTGGAATATGTTATGGAAGTAGAGACAAGAAGTTTGATAGTGAGGCTACTTCAAGACGACGATGCTTTGGTAATGACATCGACTTTGAACAACAAAAATGTGGCTAAGAATCTTGCGCGGGTTGCTCATCCTTATTTTTGGAAAATGCTCAAAAGTTTATATACTTGCAGCGAGGCTTTGGTGTCCGATCTAGAATTTTCGCCATTGCTTTTCGCGCCGCACCCGATGAATTGTTCGGCGTGGTGGGCTACGAATATGATGCCAATGATTGTGTCGAGTTAGGCTATTGGTTGCGCCAATGTTGTTGGCGCATGGGTATTATGTCGAAGGCTGCTGCGGCTCTGGTGCCATATGCCATGACCAAAATCGATATCGCCATGTTTTATTCAGGCTATCATAGTAATAGCCCAAACTCTGGCCGTATATTGCGACGGCTTGGATTTTTGCAAACGCGGGAGGAGATGAATTTTTACTTGCACAGCAAAAGGAAGTGCCTGTGATGAAAATGCATCTCACGCGAGAAAGATGGTTACACCTATGATCTTCACACAACGTCTTATGCTGCGCCCCTTGCAATCAAGCGACTGCGAGACGTTGGTGTGCGAATTCACAAATTATAATATCGTGCGCAATACAGCCCGCATTCCTTTTCCCTATCACCGTGATGATGCTGAGGATTATTTGAGGTTTGTGGGCAGTCTTAATCCGCAGTCAAAATCTTTAGCGATTGCGATAAAATCCGCGCCCCAACAGCTTATTGGGGTCGTCAGTTATCTCTATAGCGAAGACAAAAAAGATGCCGAACTCGGTTATTGGCTGTCAGAAAATCATTGGGGCAAGGGCCTTATGACTGAAGCTGCGTTGGCGATGGTGGACCATGCTTTTAGAGTCTCCAAGACTGAGAAACTTGTGGCCTGTTATCACGATGACAATGCCGTTTCAGCTAAAATTCTGAATCGACTTGGTTTTAGCAAAACGGGCACGTGTACAGATTTTTCTAAGGCTCAAGCCAAAGAAGTATCGGTCACAAATATGACGCTCACGCGTGACGTTTGGCTTTCGTTACAGAAAAGCCGTGGTGAATAAACACCACGGCTTCCAACTTAAAATGGAGTTCGTTTAAAATACCATGGCGACGTAGTTTGGCACCAAGCGCTTGCGGCCTAGACCGCCATTGTGTTTGGAAGCTGCTAATTTGAGATTACCGTGCGAGGCGCTGACGGCCATGGACAAATATTTTAAGCCATAATGCACATTGGTCGACGCATTGAGAAGGCCTGAGCAATCGCCGCGAAAGCCAATGCCGCGCGCGGTTTGGCATTTCAGTTGGAACACGCCATATTCGCCGGCAAGGCCCCGCGCCAACGGATTATAGCCTGATTCAATTTTAGCTATGCGCAAGGCAAACCATGTGGGCACACCTTGCGAAGGCGCTTGGTTCTTAATCATGGCCATCACATTGGCGCGGACAGCATCACTGACTTGCGCGGCTCTATGATGGTGTTGAAGATGATAGCGGGAAGAAGCTTCCGCTGTGCTTGATAGTAATGACACAGCAATAACAGTTGCTGCACAGGCAGCGAGCAATTTAGATTTCATTATAGTTCCTTTACTTTACTCAAACCAACGGAATTGCTCTCAACTATAGTTGAGAGTTCTAACCCAAGACCGCCGATGTCTGGAGGGAGGAGGGCGGTAAACTGTCTAAATGTGGCGTGAGTAAGGACGCAACCTGGAAGGTTGTGGCGGATTGTCGCAACATTGGATTGGTGCTTTTGCGGTGGCCCTTGGATAATCGCAAACGACAGACTATGAGCAGAACATGAAATTTCTTGATGAAGCAAAAATTTATGTCCGCGCTGGAGACGGTGGTGCAGGAGCCGTGTCTTTCCGCCGTGAAAAGTTCATTGAATTTGGTGGACCTGATGGCGGCGATGGCGGCAAAGGCGGCGATGTGTGGGTGGAAGCGGCCAACGATCTCAATACGCTGATTGATTATCGTTACCAGCAGCATTTCAAAGTGCGCACCGCTGGCCACGGCATGGGCCGCTTGCGCGCTGGCGCATCGACCGATGACATCGTGCTGAAAGTTCCATCGGGCACAGAAGTTTACGAAGAAGACAATGAGACCCTCATTGCTGATTTGGCAAAAGCCGGAGACCGGGTGCGCATTGTCAAAGGCGGTAACGGCGGTTTTGGCAATCACTACTTTAAATCGGCCACCAATCGTAGCCCGTATAATGCAAATCCCGGCCAAGCAGGCGAAGAACGCTGGATTTGGTTGCAAATGAAATTGATCGCCGATGCTGGCATTGTAGGTTTGCCCAATGCAGGAAAGTCTACACTTCTCTCAGTTGTTTCAGCTGCGCGACCCAAAATTGCCGATTATCCATTTACCACCTTGCATCCGCAATTGGGTGTAGTGAAAGTGGGCAACCACTCCTTTGTGCTCGCAGATATTCCGGGCCTCATTGAGGGGGCGTCGGAAGGCTTTGGTTTGGGTGTGCGCTTTCTCGGCCATGTGGAACGCTGCGCCGTGCTCATTCATATGATTGATGCCACGGGCGATGATTTGGTCAAAGCTTATAAAGTGATCCGGGGCGAGCTTAAAGCTTACAGCCCGATCTTGGCTGCCAAACCCGAGATCATCGCGTTTAATAAAATTGATGCTGTGGCACCTGAGGATTTGGAAAAGAAGCTCAGTGACTTCAAAAAGAAAGTGAAGAAGACGCCATTGCTGATGTCTGCTGCCACGCAGAAAAATTCTGATACAGCAATGTACGAATTGTTCTCGGTGATCAGCACAGGCCGCATTGCGGCGCGCATGCCAGACCCTGCGGGGGTCACCACCGAAGGGTGGAGGCCGTAATGTCGAGGCTGAGTTCCGCTAAACGGATCATCGTTAAAATTGGATCAGCACTTCTGGTTGATCAGAAGACTGGTGCTATTAAAGCCTCGTGGTTGGACTCAGTAATTGACGATGTGACCGACCTTAAAATTGGCGGTGCCGACGTTATTTTGGTCTCATCGGGGGCCATTGCCCTTGGACGCCGCACATTAGGCTTGCCAAAAGGCAAATTGAAACTCGATCAAAGCCAGGCTGCCGCTGCTGTAGGCCAGATTGCCCTTGCGCAAGCTTGGTCGCAAGCGCTCCGCACACGGAACATTGTTGCGGCACAGGTGCTGGTGACTTTACAGGACACCGAAGAGCGCCGCCGCTATTTGAATGCGCGTGCCACCCTCTCCACATTGTTGGCTCAAGGTGCTGTGCCGGTGATCAATGAAAATGACACGGTGGCGACCTCCGAAATTCGCTATGGCGATAATGATCGTTTGGCAGCGCGTGTCGCCTCCATGATGTCCGGCGATGTTCTGGTATTGCTGTCGGATATCGATGGACTTTATTCAGCACCGCCCCATCAAAAAGGGGCAACATTTATTTCTGAATTGCGCGAAATTACGCCAGACGTGGAAGCCATGGCGGGCAAGCCGATTTCTGGTGTGGGTTCTGGTGGCATGATTACCAAAATTGAAGCGGGCAAAATTGCGTTGTCGGCTGGTTGCAATATGGTGATCGCATCCGGTCATGAAATGCATCCCTTAAAACGCATCACTGAAGGCGCTCGCTGCACGTGGTTCCTCGCTGAAGCTTCGGTCTTGCAATCTCGTAAACGTTGGATTGCTGGCACCTTACAGCCGGTTGGAAAATTGATTGTTGATGACGGTGCCAAGGGCGCTTTGATCAAGGGCAAGAGTTTGCTTCCGGCTGGTGTTAAATCCGTTGAAGGAAACTTCTCGCGCGGCGACACGGTAAGTGTGGTATTGCCAGATGGCATTGAGTTTGCTCGCGGATTGGTGGCTTACGATTCAATGGATGCCAAACGCATTGCCGGATTAAAATCTGCTGACATTCAAAAGCTTCTGGGCAATGATGACCGCGATGTGATCATCCACCGTGATGATTTAGTGATGGTTGGCGGAGAGCGCAATTGAGTGACCTTATATTAGAGATCGGAAAAAATGCCCGCCGCGCGGCGCGTGGACTGGCGCTGGCGTCAACCGACCAAAAGAACCATGCGCTCAGTGCAATGGCCGCCCACATTCGCAATTCGCGTGCAGCAATCATTGCGGCAAACCAAAAGGATTTGGCCGCCGCCAAAGCCAAGAATTTGAAGGCCGCTTTTGTTGATCGTCTCATGCTCAATGATGCACGCATTGAAGCCATGGCCAAAGGCCTTGAAGAAGTGGCGCAGCTGAACGATCCGGTTTCCCGCGTTCTTGAAAAATGGGTGCGACCCAATGGCATGGAAATTTCGCGCATCACTGTTCCTATTGGTGTGATTGGCATTATTTATGAAAGCCGTCCCAATGTGACGGCTGATGCTGGCGCGCTCTGCTTAAAATCTGGCAATACTGCAATTTTGCGCGGCGGCTCTGATAGTTTTGCCACATCACAAGTTATTGTCGCTTGCCTGCAATCAGCTTTAAAAGAAACGGGCCTCGATTTAAACTGCATTCAAATGGTGCCAAGCACTAATCGTGAAATTGTCGGCTCCATGCTCACCGGCCTTGGCGGCACCATCGATTTGATTGTGCCACGCGGTGGAAAAACTTTGGTGGCGCGCGTGCAGAATGAAGCTCGCGTTCCTGTGTTCAGCCACCTGGAAGGCATCTGCCATGTGTATGTCGACAAGGCTGCCGATCTTGAAATGGCAAAGTCCATCGTACTCAATGCAAAAATGCGTCGCACGGGTGTGTGTGGTGCAGCTGAAACCATATTGATTGATCGTGCCGCAATTCAAAATTTGAAACCAATCATCCGTATGCTGATTAATGCCAAATGCGAAGTGCGTGGGGATGCTGATGCCAAGGCCGCTGATGAAAGTGTTATTGCGGCCACTGAGGAAGATTGGGCTACCGAATATGAAGACGCCATCGTGTCAATTCGTGTAATCAATGGTGTTGAAGAGGCCATCGCCCACATTGCCAAATATGGCTCACAACACACAGATTCAATCGTCACAGACGACATGAAAGCTGCCGAAAAATTCCTGACCGAAGTGGATAGCGCCATTGTTCTGCACAACGCCTCCACGCAATTTGCTGATGGCGGTGAGTTTGGTTTTGGGGCCGAGATTGGCATTGCCACAGGCAAGCTGCATGCACGAGGCCCTGTGGGTGTTGATCAGCTCACCACCTTCAAATATCAAATTCGCGGGAACGGACAGATCAGACCCTGATGTTAAAGCTGCCCCTTTTTGGATGCGGACAACGCATTGGCCTGTTTGGAGGCTCCTTCAATCCGGCCCACCAAGGCCATGTTGAGGTGGCGCTGTTTGCTCTAAAATGTTTACAGCTTGATACGGTGTGGTGGTTGGTTTCACCGCAGAATCCATTGAAAGACCCATCTGAAACAGATGAATATGAAAAACGTCTGGCGGCAACAAAGCAGATAGCGGCTCACCCGCGATTTGTGGTGACAGATTTAGAAAAGAAAATCGCCAGCCACAACACCGTGCAGACTTTGAATTCGCTTTCAACCGCATTGAAGCGCGCACATTTTGTGTGGATTATGGGGGCCGATAGTTTCCGGGATCTGCATCGGTGGCGCAATTGGACCAAGATTGCACGGCTGGTGCCTATGGCCGTGCTGGCAAGGCCTGGTTATGCCATGCGTGGGCTCAGCGGCCATGCCGCCGTTCGGTTTACCAAATATCGGTTGCCGAATGAACGGGCTGGTCAATTGGCGATGTGCAAGCCCCCTGCCTGGGTGTTCATCTCCATGCCCCTGCGCAAAGAGAGTTCGACGGCCATTCGGTTGAAGAGAATCCAATTCGTGCCGTCACCTCAGTGAAAGCGGGGGACTAGCTTTATGCCAAATCTCAAAGTTTAAAGCTGGATTCCAGCCTGCGCTGGCAAGACGACTAGAGAGGTGTTATAGGGGCTCATATTCATTTTAAGGATTACGACCCTGAGCAAGAAACCTGTTAAGAAAAAAGCACCGCCTGCGAAAAAAGCTGTTGCTAAAAAACCCGCTAAGAAAGTGGCTGCCACGAAGGCTAAACCAGCGGCCAAAAAGGCTGCTGTGAAGAAAGTAGCAAAGAAAAGTGTGGCGAAAAAACCTGTTAAAAAAATAGCTGCGAAGAAACCAATTAAAAAGGCTCTCGCTAAAAAGGCTCTCGCTAAAAAGGCTGGGATCAAAAAAGCTCCGGCTAAGAAAGCTGTTGCCAAAAAAATCTTGGCTAAAAAACCTGCAAAGAAAGTTGCTGCTAAGAAGTTAGTTGCAAAAAAACCATTGCTTAAAAAGGCTATGGTTAAGAAGGCCGTGGTTAAGAAGGCTATCGCTAAGAAAGCGCCAACAAAAACGATCGTCGCCAAGAAAGCTGCGGTTAAAAAGCCAGCCGCCAAGAAAACTGCCGTCACCGCCAAAATTGTTATCGCTCCAAAAGGCCCACGTTATGCTGGTCCTGATTGGCCGTTGATGAATGTGATTTTGGATTCGATGGAGGATTCCAAAGCCGAGGAAATTTTACCGATTGACGTGAAGGGACGTTCTTCCATGGCTGATGGCATGGTGATTGCCTCTGGCCGCGCAAACCGTCACGTGGCAGCCATTGCCGATCAACTAGTAGATAAGCTTAAAGCTTATGGCCAGAAAGATATTCGCGTTGAAGGTTTAGAAACCTCAGACTGGGTTTTAGTGGATGCGGGCGATATTATCGTTCACATTTTTAGACCTGAAGTGCGCAGCTTCTATAATCTGGAAAAGCTATGGTCTGAACATGCTCCCGTCGAAGTGCAAGAAAGCTGATCTTTTGCGCCTTTTGATCGCCGCCATTGGCCGCCTGAAAACCGGGCCGGAAAAGCTGTTGGCGGATGTTTATGCAAAACGCATTGAAGTGTTGGGGCGCAAAGCTGGCCTCACTTCGCTTAAAATTGGCGAGTGGGCAGAATCGCAGCAGCAAAACCTCAAGCAACGCATGGAAGAGGAGGCCGAAATTCTCTGGTCTGCGGTGCCAGCTTCGGCCACCACTATAGTTTTGGATGAGCGCGGCAAATCACTTTCCAGTGAGGACTTCGCGGCTAAAATTAGAAAATACGCCGATAGTGGTGTCGGTGACTTGGTCTTTATGATTGGTGGGCCGGATGGCCATGCCCCCCAAACCCGTGAAAAAGCACATGATCTCATTGCTTTAGGCCCTATGGTATGGCCACATCGATTGATCCGCATCATGCTTTTGGAACAAATTTACCGTTCCGTCACGATTATGGTTAATCATCCGTATCATCGGCAATAGGAGCCGCAATTTGGACATGCGAATGTGCCAAATTTTTTCGGAATGATGAATTTGAATTTGCGAAGGTTTGGTCTGTTGCCTGTAACGCTGGTTGCTCTATTGAGCACCCAAGTGCAGGCCCGTGCCGAAACACCTGATGCCCAACTCGGCCAAGTTGAACAGAGTTTGCAAGCCTCCGCTACTAAGCAATCGGCTATGGAAGCGGATATTGATGCAGCCATTAAAGCCCAAAGCGAGATTTCAGAGAAGCTTGTGGCGCTGGCGAAGACTATGGACAATCAGCAACAAGCGATGGTCAGCGCTGATGCGCGTCTTGCAAAACTCGAATCTGAAGCCATCATCATTCGCAGCGATCTTGCTGAAAAGCAGGACGTGCTTTCAGAGCTTCTTGCCGGACTCCAGCGCCTGGAACAAAACCCGCCACCAGCCTTGGTGGTGGACCCGCAGGATGTGCTGCAGGCTTTGCGTGGGGCCATGATGTTTGGAGCCGTGGTTCCGGATATGAGGGCGCAGGCTGAGGTGCTGCAAGCAAAATTGCATAGGCTGGTGGCGATTAAAACTGAAACTGCCACTGAAGAGAAAAATCAACAGGACGCATTACTGGCTTTGCAAAGCTCGCAAGCAGAATTGAAGACGTTGCAATTGCAAAAGAAGGCGTTTGCTTTGACGGCTGCCAAAGACCTTGAGGTGGAAAAGCTGCGCGCCGAAACCTTGGGCAAACAGGCTAAAAACCTGAAACAGCTTCTGGCCAGCTTGGAAGCTGGTAAACTGGAAGCAGAAAAACAAAAATCAGCACAAGCCAAGGCCCGTGACGACGCTGAACAATTGAAACAGGCGGCCCTTGCCCGCCCGCCAATGATTTTCAACCAAGCCCGAGGCAAACTCGCCTATCCGGTGCAAGGTGACATCTTAAAGCAGTTTGGTGACGATAATGGCCTTGGCAGCACCCTGGATGGGACGGCCATTGCCACCTCAGCCAATTTGAACGTGATCTCACCCATAGATGGCAAGGTTGAATTTGCCGGACCGTTTCGGTCTTACGGACAACTCTTGATCTTGAATGCGGGGGAAGGCTATTTGGTGCTTCTGGCAGGAATGAAACAAATATCAGCGGAGATTGGACAATCCATCAAGGCAGGTGAACCCGTAGGGAGCATGGGTGAAGGCCCCTCATCGGTAGCGCTTATCGGTGGTGAAACGAAAAATATACGTCCGGTGCTCTATATTGAATTCAGGAAAAACAGTGAACCAGTCGATCCATCTCCCTGGTGGGTTGGCGGCAGAAAAGAGGCAATGAAATGAAGAAGAATACAACAGTTAAAAGTTTGGGTTTGGTGCTGTTTGGTGCTGCCTCTGCTGGCGTTCTGATCCAGGCTTTGGGTGGGGCCACTGCGGCCACCAACGCTGACACCTACAAGCTGCTCAATTTGTTTGGCGATGTTTATGACCGGGTGCGTTCAGACTATGTGGAAAAGCCTGATGAACAGAAAATGATGGAAGCCGCCATTAATGGCATGCTCACCTCGCTAGATCCGCATTCCAGCTATATGAATGTCAAGGAATTTGCCGACATGAACGTGAAAACCAAGGGTGAATTCGGCGGCCTTGGCATTGAAGTCACCATGGAAAGCGGCGTGGTCAAAGTGGTCTCGCCTTACGACGGCACTCCGGCTGCCAAGGCTGGCATCATGACCAATGACTTGATCATCAAGATTGATGGCAAAGACGTGCAGGGCATTACGCTGAATGAAGCCGTCGATAAAATGCGGGGTGCTGTCAACACGCCGATCACGCTCACCATTGTGCGCGACAAGAAAAAAGAACCGTTTGATGTGAAACTGGTGCGTGATGTGATCAAGATTGAATCCGTCAAATCCAATGTCGAAGCTGATGATATCGGCTATCTGCGCATCAGCACATTCAATGAGCAGGCCGATGATGGCATGGAAAAAGCCATTGCCGAGCTTGACAAGAAAATGGGCGGCAAAGAGAAAGGCTTTATTCTCGACCTGCGCAACAACCCTGGTGGTTTGCTGCAGCAGGCCATTGCTGTTTCTGATACCTTCATGGAAAAAGGTGAAGTGGTGTCCACCCGCGGCCGCAATGCCGATCAGGTGGAGCGGTATACCGCGCAGAAGGGTGATGTGACCAATGGCAAACCTTTGGTGGTGCTGATCAATGGCGGCTCGGCTTCAGCCTCAGAAATTGTGGCTGGTGCCTTGCAAGACCAGAAGCGCGCCACGATCATTGGCACACGTTCGTTTGGCAAAGGCTCGGTGCAGACGATTATTCCGTTGGGCAATCAGGGTGCGATGCGCCTGACCACGCAGCGTTATTTCACGCCGTCTGGCCGCTCCATCCAGGCCAAAGGCATTGACGCTGATATTGTGATCGAGGAAGCCTTGCCACCTGAACTGATGGGCAAGAATGTTTCAACCGAAGGCGAAGCTGGCCTCAACGGCCATCTGGTCAATCCCGGCGGTGGCACTGAAGGCGGCGGTTCATCAGCTTATGTGCCACAGGACAAAACCAAAGACGCGCAGCTGAAAGCCGCGATTGATTTTCTGCATGGCGTTAAGGTTGTGACCAACGTGGTTAAAACGGGTAACAAGCCTGCGGATCCGGTGAAGCAGTCGAATTAAAGATAGGACATAAACATAATAAGTAGATCATACCTTCTCCCCTTGAGGGAGAAGGTGGATCGCGCTTTTTCTTGCGCGAGACGGATGAGGGGGCTGCTGGCAGTTATACTCGCATCCACCAACCCCCTCATCCGCCCTTCGGGCACCTTCTCCCTCGAAGGGGAGAAGGGTACTAATTTAAAAATGTGCGCCAATTTCATTGTCACCACCCAACCCGTCATTCCTACGAAAGCAGGAACCCAACTAAAATCACAAGCTTCAAGGCCAAAGATAGCTAGGTCCCAACTTCCGCAGGGGTGACGGTGCATGGAGATTGCGGCTGCTCGGATTGTTCGCCCAAAAATAAAGTGAATCCTCTTCACTTCCAAAATTTCGGTCTTGGATTTTTTTGCAATATTCTATCCGCCATTTGTTTTTCGCGGCTTGTGGCCCAACTCTCGACACTCGACATGATCTTGTTTCCATCCTGGAATAGGAGCGATCCAATCGTGTTATATAGATAGCGCCGGTCGGTTTTTATAAAAATTTTAAATCGTCCGAGATACAGGAGTACGCCGTTCACGTTATCAACTCGAACCGATTTAGGCTGTAAGTAAGGCAATACGCTCGTATCAAACTCTGCAATGAATATTTCAAACTTCAACGAATTTGTATGTGGGAGTTTGAAAGCATCACCAAACTTATCTTCGTATGGTCCAAGAACGATCTCGGCATAAAAATCGTGTTTAGACTTTGAGGCGCGCCAAGCAACAGATAGAATAAAACTATAGATTTTGCTTACGTCGATGGGGGCGTAATTTTTTGCAACACCATCGAAACCGAAGTCAATGGTGCCAGACTTGCGGATTAAGTTTTCAAGAGCATATTGATCTAATTTTCCAAGCTCATTATCGCAGTTATCGCAAAGTATATTGCTGTCATATATTCCAATAGGTGACTTTCGAGGTTTGGATCCAACTGCGTCACTGAACACTGCTAAAGGCTTTTTTCCTACATCCCAAAATGAAGCAGGAATAATGTGAGCATTAATCAGATTTTTTGACTGACCACATAGTTTGCAAAGGCCTAAACTCATCCGTTCACTGACGAATTACATCGCAACCTGCAGGCCTTTCAAGTATTCTACATTCTCCAACGCCTTGCGTTTGCCTTCGTCATCCTTGGCGGCGGTCACTTCATCTTCCGCGCTTTTGATCTGTGCGCTCATCGCACTCGCATCAAGTTCGGCCATGGGGATGGCGGTTTCGGCCAGCACTGTGAGGCCCTTGGCGTTGACT
>JANMWK010000024.1:0-14880 GCA_031393975.1 Hyphomicrobiales bacterium | reverse complement strand
GATAACGCGAGCGCCTTCAAAGCCGGGAGCGTCTGCAGTGTAAAAACCATCGGGCCCAACGGGTGTTGGAACGTCCGTTGAAATGCCACGGTCACGCAAAGATTTCTGGTTGGCGATCCAGACATTGTAATCGTCTGCACCGTGTGAGGGCGCAGTGTGCACAAAGCCCGTACCCGCATCGTCTGTGACGTGATCGCCATCGAGGAATGGCACTTCAAAATCAAAGCCAAGAGCTTTAAGGGGATGATCGCAAACCATTTCCTCCATAACGGCAAGTACATGGCCACGTCGAACAAGAGTTTCGATCTTTGCGGATTCAGAAATTGACTCTGCAAGTTTGTCAGCAATAATTATTTTATCACCAACTTTCGCCCAATTTCCTTCTGGGGCGGCAGTAACTTCAAAGAGCGAGTACTTGATATTGGAAGAAAAACTAATCGCTCGATTGCCGGGTATTGTCCAAGGAGTTGTTGTCCAAATCACTACAGAAACATTTTCATGTTTTGTGGCTTCGGGCATCGACTTATCTGGTTCAAGTCGACCACGATGTTCGCCAGTGTAGACATCACCACGAACAGGAAACCTCACAAAAATCGTATCAACCGTAATATCTTCATACTCAATTTCAGCCTCAGCCAGCGAGGTGCCTTCGACCACGCTCCACATCACGGGCTTGGAGCCGCGATACAATTGCCCATCGTCTGCAAAGTTCAGCAGCTCACGCGCGATGATCGCTTCGGCTTTGTAGTTCATGGTGAGATAGGGGTTGTCCCAATCGCCTTCCACGCCGAGGCGCTTGAATTCTTCGCGTTGGATATCCACCCAGCTCTGCGCAAATTCACGGCATTCCTTGCGGAATTCATTGATCGGCACAGCGTCCTTGTTTTTGCCAGCGGCGCGGTATTTTTCTTCGATCTTCCACTCGATGGGAAGACCATGGCAATCCCAGCCCGGCACATAAACGGAATCAAACCCCGCCATCTGGTGGGTGCGCACAACGAGGTCCTTCAGAATTTTGTTCAGCGCATGGCCAATGTGAATATTCCCATTGGCATAGGGCGGGCCATCATGCAAAACGAATTTCTCGCGGCCCTTGCTCTCTTTGCGCAAACGATCAAACAATTTATTGTCCGCCCAGCGCTTTAGAAGCTCCGGCTCTTTTTGCGGAAGTCCCGCTTTCATCGGAAAGTCGGTTTTTGGCAAAAACACAGTATCGCGGTAACGGTCGTTCTTTTTCGGCTGGTCAGTCATGTTCGCTTCTTTAAATTTGTGGTGCTTCTATCAGGAGAGTGCCACAGAATAAAGCGTTATGGATCACGTGGCCTTGGACTGCATGGCTCCCAGCAGTTCCGGCGTCACTTGACCAGTCACTTTCAGACCTTCCTGAAGTTGGAACAGACGAATGGCATTGGCCGTGCGGCCACCCATTTTGCCGTCGGCCACACCAATATTGAAGCCAAGCTTGCCCAGCAAATCTTGCGCTTTTGCCACTGGGTCTTGCGGAATAAGCGAACTTTGCTGTTGCTTTTGTTCGCCACCTTTCCAAGCATCGTCGGCGATGGCCACAACATTGGCAATATCAGGAGCCTTTTCTGGCGTCCAGTTTTGTAAACGGGCTTTAATGGCAGCAAGGGTTGCTGGCGAAAGAGTTTTGGTCAGCGTGTCCACATGAGTTTGGGCATCATGGTCTTGTTGCGCCGCAGCAGCTGAATACCAGAACATGGCTTCAACTGGGTCAGGCTTGGTGCCAAGCCCACGCTCAATCAACACTGCCAAATTAAATTCACTGTCCTTCAAGCCATGAGCAGCTGCGATTGAAAACCATTTGTAAGCGCGAACATAATCAGGCCCGCCGGCTTCATTGCCAGCCGCAATCACAGCGGCATTATGCATGGCCTTAACATTTCCTAAAGCCCCCGCGCGTTCATACCAACTGAGTGCGGCTTTCAAGTCCTTGTCCACACCTTTGCCGCGCTCATAAAGAGTAGCGACACGATATTGTGCTGGAGCAAGACCGGAAGCCGCAGCCTTGCCATACCAATAGGCGGCTTTGGCGTAGTCAACTGGAACATTCTCCCCATTGAGATAGCGCGTTGCGACTACAAATTGTGCATTAGGATCGCCAGCGGAAGCGGATTCACGCAATTTAGCGGTGCCAATGGACGTTTCCAAAGCTATATTCATGGGTGCGGGCGGCGTAGCGTTCAAAGTGGCAGGCAGTGAGCCCGTCAGAATTTCGTCAGCGCCCAAACCAGCGCCAGCATCGCTGTGCTGCTCCACCGGAACTGGTCCCGCTGCAGGTTCCAAGGGTGCAGCTTGCGGTGCCACGGGAGCCGGTTGAATGGTTGGGGCCGAAACTGCGGCAGGAGCAGCTGGAACCATAGGTTGCTCGATGGCGGTGGGCATAGGCTCAGGGGCATCAGCAGCCGAGCCAGCGAAGAAGTTCTTCGCCATAATGCTCGAGACCAATCCTAAAACAACAAGGCCCATGAGAATGAGATTCTTGCGCGTATTGCTGGCATTATTATTGGCGGGTTTAATGTCCGGAGGTAAAGTAAAATCACCCGGCAGTTTCAAAACCGGTTCAGCCTTGTTGCCCTTCATAAACGGCAACCTGAAACTTTTCAGTTTTTTCGATTGCGCATCACCAGCTTTACCAGTCCCGGGGACGAGTCCGCTGAGGATGCCATTTTTCTGTAAAGCAGCTTGCTGTGAGGCTTGATGCATCCGGCGGGCTGCAGCAATATAATCTTCAGTGGCATTGCCGGAAGCACTGGCCTGCGACGCTTGCACAACCGGCTCAAACGGATTTTGCGCCTGTGGCTCTGCGAAAACATGCACCGGTTCAGGGATAAGGTCTGGTGCCGCAAAGGCAAAGGGTTCAACAGCAGGAGCAGGCGCATCAACAGCCGTATCATGCACGGCCTGATAAACCGCAGCAGCGGGAGCGGCAGCATAAGCCACGCGCTGGCCAATGGCTGCAGTCTCAAGTTCGGCGAGCTTTGAAACTATCTGTTCAAGTGTTTCATGAACCGCTTCAAGTGTTTCTTGATTGCGCGAATCTGCTGCATGAGAGGCCTCGCGCACCGCTTGAAGACCTTTCTCCAAAGCCTGAATATCCGCAGATCCACCAATGGAAACAGCGGCTTGCGGCTGGCTCATGATGTGCTGGCCCATGCGGTTTGCAGCGTCTTCTGCAATCTCGCGGGCGTGGTTGCGGCTCTGCTCCATTGAGTCGTAAAGCTGGGCAATGGCTTTTTCAATGGTTTCCAGATGGGAGAGCTGGTGCTCGGTGCGGCCTAAACGATCGTGCACTTCGGCCAGTTTATTTTCGAGCTGAGTCCGCGCCGTACCATCGCCCTGCAGGCGAATGGCATCATTCAGGCGGTGATCAAGTTCCGCCATGCGCCGCTCAAGGTCATTAAACTGCGGCGTATCACGGCCAGCCGATTGCGATTGTTCTAGGCGTCTGTTTATATCAACAATGCGCCGGTCCATATCAGCCAAAGGCCGTGTATCTGGCCCCTGTGCAACCCGCGTAGAAAGTTGTTCCACAGCAACCCGTAAAGCCGAAACATCACGGTTGGAAGCCGCACTTTGAGAAGCTTCATCAATGCGCGCATTCAAACGCTCAATTTCACCCCGGAATTTTTGAATTTCCGCCGGGCTGCCAGAGCTTGCAGCAAATGACGATTGCGCCTCACGCAGCAATCCTAAAATACGCTGCTCAATGGTGCGAAGTTCAGCCTGGCTGGCTTGCACGGCTTGCGTCTGCGCCTTGCTGGCCAGAACTTCCGCGGTGTCCCTCACGGTTTCAATGCGGCCTGCCAGATCATCGAGTTCATTTCGGAGCAGATCTGGCAGACCTTGCGCGTGCTGGCCTTGGCTTTGATCTACGCGGCGTGCCAGCTCGCTTAAACGGTTTTCAAGTTGGGAAAAAGCAGGCGCATTGGGAACTGCACCTGAGGCCTTGGCAGCCATATCACCCATGCGATCTTGTAGAGATTTTAAATTGTCACGCGTGCGCTTTTCGCTAACTTCAAGATGTTCAACGATATTGCGAACGGCTTTTTCCAGCACTTGGAAGCCAGGCGCATCCTCAGGCTTAGGCTGCGCCCTTACCGATTGCGTCACCTGACGGCTCATGGTGGCCAGACGTTCATTGATGGCCGTAAAGGCCTCAACCGTCTGGCGTTCATTGCTGTCAACGCGGTTTAAAATTTTGGATAGCGCCTCGGCTTCCTGTGCCGGTGGCATGGCATAATGCTGGGTGGTGCCACTTTCACGCAAAGCCAAACGCGAAAGCTGCTCGGCAATGTCTTCAAGGCGCGTAGCGGCCCGGTCAATTGGGTGGGTTGAAATGCGGCTGCGTGTGGCGGGGCGGGTGGCAACAGGCTCTTCAACGGCAGGACCATCAGCTTGTTCATTGATTGCGGAATTCAGCCATTCGCCCAAAGTCATGCCTGAACGCTTGGCAGCGGTCTTGGCAATCTCGCGCAATTCAGGTTCAACACCCTTCACGCTCCATGGAATTCCTGGCTTCATTCGTCAACTCTCCAAACTGGTCGGAACACTGCAAATCAGCAGCGCTAAGACCTTCTCAAATGCTGAAAGTTAACTTTCTTGGTAAATATTAGGTTAAGTATTGGATGTTTTTTGCTAATCGCACAAAGCACCCCTGTATTTTGGACCTTTATTGAATGTCAACAATTGCCTTCATTTCTTCCCCTCTCGATCGCAACGCCAATAATCGCACAAAGCCTGATTTTGTTGCAGAACGACGCGGTGATCCAGACACCAAAGTTTTGCAACTGGCAGGCGATGCGGTGCGCCTTGAAAATGATGAGCTTTACACCACTAATGATGCCCCCGAATCCGAAGCAATCTACCTCGGTGAAGATGATAAAGGCCATGCCTGGTTTGCCCGTCGCATTGAACCTGATGAAACGCTCAAGGCCATTCGTGCTTTGATGATTGAGCACGTTCTCTCTCCCGCTAAACTCTCAATTCTCGCTCAAGCGCGCAGCATTTTGCATTGGCATGAATCCCATGGTTTTTGCGCCAAATGCGGTGCCAAATCTGAAATGGCAGACGCAGGCTATCGCAGACATTGCGAATCTTGCGGCGCCGATCATTTCCCGCGCACCGATCCCGTTGTGATTATGGCCGTGCGCCATGGTGATAGGCTCCTGCTTGGGAGGCAGTCTAGTTGGCCGCCAGGCATGTATTCTGCCCTTGCCGGTTTTATGGAACCGGGCGAAACCATTGAAGCGGCTGTGCGCCGCGAAGTTTTGGAGGAATCTGGCATTAAAGTTGGTGCCATTTCCTATGTTGCAACGCAGCCATGGCCCTTTCCCTCAAGCCTGATGATCGGCATGATTGGCGAAGCCGAAACCACGGAACTCAAAATCGACAGGGCTGAACTTGAAGACGCCCGCTGGTTTGAAAGGGCTGAAATTGAAGCAATGCTCAAAAACCAACACCCAGAAGGTCTCACGGCTTCGCACCCCTATGCCATCGCCCATTATCTCATTGCGTCAGCCATTGAGCGAAAATAAGGTATTTTATTCACACCTCAAAATAAATACGATTTTCACCGCTTCAGCATCTTGGCGATTTACAAAAATGATGGCAATGTCTTGTCAGACAATTGAGGCTTCCCATGTATCTCGGACTGGATTTCGGCACATCGAGCGTTAAAGGCGTGTTGATCGACGCTAACCAAAAGATCGTTGCAATCGCGTCCTCACCGCTCAAAGTGTCGCGGCCGCAGTCAGGCTGGTCAGAACAAAATCCTGAGCATTGGTGGAAAGCCAGCAATGCCGTGGTCAAACAGTTGCGTACCTTAAAACCAAAGGCAGTCGCGGCTGTCGAAGGGATTGGGCTTTCCGGCCAACAACACGGCGCCACTTTGCTGGATGCGGGCGGCAAGGTGCTGCGCCCCTGCATCCTCTGGAATGACGCGCGCAGTTTTGAAGAATGCAAGGATATTTTGGCGACCGAACCCAGATCGAGGGAGATCACGGGGAACATTCCACTGGCAGGTTTCACCGCTCCCAAACTGCTCTGGGTAAAAAACCATGAACCGAAAATTTTTGAAAAAACCGCCAAGGTGCTGTTACCCAAGGATTACATCCGCTTTCGGATGACGGGTGACTATGCCTCCGACATGTCAGATTCGGCTGGCACTTATTGGTTGGATGTGGCCAAGCGAGATTGGTCAGACGCCATGCTCAAGGCCACCCACATGCGGCGTGACCAAATGCCGAAACTTTATGAAGGCACGGACACCACCGGGAAATTATCGCATGCCGTGGCCAAAGCCTGGGGCATGCCCTTGCATCCAGTTGTGGCCGGCGGCGGCGGCGACAACGTCGCCTCAGCCATTGGAATTGGTGCGGTAAATGATGGCGATGCCTTCATTTCACTTGGCACATCAGGCGTGATGTTTGTGTCCAATGACCGTTACAGCCCCAATGCCGGGAAGGCTGTTCATGCGTTCTGTCATGCCATGCAAGGCAAGTGGCACCAGATGGGCGTCATCCTCTCGGCCACTGCAAGTCTGGAATGGCTGGCGGGTGTGTTAGAAACCCCAGCCCCGCAACTCACCAAGGCTTTGGGCACCAAATTGACCGGGCCATCAGAAGCAATATTCTTGCCTTATCTCTCTGGCGAACGCACCCCCGTGGGTGACGCGCAAATTCGCGGCGCACTCATCGGCCTTGGCCATGAGACGGACACCAAGGCCATGACCCATGCTGTGCTAGACGGAGTGGCGTTTGCCTTTCGCGATTGCCTTGAGGCCCTCAAAGATGCAGGCACCACGGTTAAACGAGTGATGGCGGTGGGCGGTGGCACACATTCCGAACTCTGGTTGAAAATCATTGCCACAGTTTTAGGTGTGCCCGTAGATTTGCCCGCCGCAGGCGATGTGGGCGGAGCCTTCGGAGCAGCCCGCATGGGACTGATGGCAGCCACGGGCGCTTCTTATGAGACCGTTTGCACACCACCGAAAATCGCCAAAACCATCTTGCCGGATGCCAAAGCCAAAGCAGCCTACGAAGCAGCTTATCACCGTTATGTAAAAATCTATCCAGCGATCAAAGGAATCTAACATGTCAAAGTTCTATTCGATTTCGGAACCGATTAAATATGAAGGTCCGAACTCAACCAACGATCTCTCTTACCGCTGGTATAATCCTGATCAAAAAGTTCTCGGCAAAACCATGCGCGAGCATCTGCGTTTTGCCGTCTGCTATTGGCATACACTCTGCTGGCCCGGCGGTGACCCGTTTGGTGGCGAGACATTTATGCGTCCATGGCACCATGATGCTGACCCCATGGCTGCGGCCCGCACCAAAACTGATATACTTTTTGAAACGCTGCGCCTGCTCGATATTGATTATTTCTCATTTCACGATCTTGATATTGCGCCTGAAGGTAACTCGCTGAAAGAGTTCAACGCCAACGTAACGGCGATTGCCAAAATTCTTGAAAAGAAGATGGCAGCGTCCAATAAGAAATTATTATGGGGCACGGCCAACATGTTCTCCAACCGCCGCTTCATGGCGGGGGCTGCAACCAATCCTGACCCGGATGTGTTTGCTTATTGCGCAGCGCAAGTGAAACACGCCATGGATGTGACCCATGATCTGGGTGGTGAAAACTACGTGATGTGGGGCGGCCGCGAAGGCTATGAAACCCTGATCAACACCAAGATTGGCCAAGAGCTTAAACAAGCGGGCCGCTTCTTGTCATTGGTGGTGGAATACAAACATAAAATCGGTTTCAAAGGCCCAATCTTGATTGAGCCTAAGCCGAAGGAACCATCAACCCATCAATATGACTATGATGTGGCTTCTATCTATGGCTTGCTCAAATCTTACGGCCTTGAAAATGATGTGAAGATGAACATCGAACAGAACCACGCGATCCTCGCTGGCCACACATTCGAACATGAAATTGCTCTTGCGTCATCGCTTGGTATTTTCGGCTCGCTTGATTTGAATCGCGGAGGTTATCAAGTCGGCTGGGACACCGACCAGTTCGCGATGAACATTCCCGAAATGACATTGATGATGCTGGAAGTGATCAAAGCCGGTGGCTTTACCACAGGCGGCATGAACTTCGATGCAAAAATCCGTCGTCAATCGGTTGATCCTGATGATCTGTTGCATGGGCATGTGTCATCAATGGATGCTTGTGCGCGCGCACTTTTGAATGCGGCAAAGATTATCACCGATGGCAAAGTGACTGCCGCTGTCGATAAGCGCTATGCCAAATGGAGCGAACCACAAAACAGTGCCATGCTTGAAAAAGGTGCGACCCTCGATGCGATTGCAGCGCGTGTGCATAAGGATGCAATCGAGCCGCAGCCAGTTTCAGGCCGTCAGGAATATATCGAAGGTCTTTTGAATAACGTTTAAAATTAATAAAGCTAAGGGAGGATCACACATGGCAGGCAACATCAAAGGCCCGGCAATATTCTTGGCGCAATTTGCAGGCGATGCAGCACCGTTCAACAGCTTTGGTTCCATTTGCAAATGGGCAAGCTCATTGGGATATAAAGGCGTGCAGGTGCCCACATGGGATGCGCGCTTTATTGACATAAAGAAAGCCGCTGAATCCAAAACCTATTGCGATGAATTAGCAGGCGTTGCTAAAGAAAATGGTGTGGTGATCACTGAACTTTCTACGCATCTTCAAGGCCAACTCGTTGCCGTGAACCCTGTCTATGACGAAGCCTTTGATGCCTTCGCGCCAAAAGAAGTGCAAGGCAATCCGAAGGCCCGTCAGGCGTGGGCGGAACAGCAAGTGAAATATGCGGCTAAGGCTTCAAAGCATATGGGCCTAACCACCCACGTGTCCTTCACGGGTGCATTGTGCTGGCCCTATCTTTATTCTTGGCCACCACGTCCCCCCGGCATGATCGAAGCGGGCTTTGACGAACTGGCAAAACGCTGGAAGCCCTTGCTCGATGTGATGGATGAAAACGGTGTGGATGTGGGCTTTGAAATCCACCCCGGCGAAGACGTGATGGATGGCATCACCTTTGAGATGTTCCTGGAGCGCCTCCAAAATCATAAGCGCTGCCAGATCAATTATGATCCTTCACATTTTGTGTTGCAGCAGCTCGATTATCTGGACTTCATCGACATTTATCACGAACGTATTTGCGCTTTTCATGTGAAAGATGCCGAGTTCAATCCCACCGGACGCCAAGGTGTATATTCAGGTTTTCAACCATGGGTAAAACGCGCAGGCCGCTTCCGCTCATTGGGCGATGGCCAGGTGGATTTTTCAGCGATCTTCTCCAAACTCGCTCAATATGATTATAATTCTTGGGCCGTGCTGGAATGGGAATGCTGCCTGAAATCCTCTGATCAAGGTGCTGCTGAAGGTGCCCCCTTCATTGCAAGCCATCTGATCCAAACGACAGGCAAAGCCTTTGATGATTTTGCAGCGGGTGGGGCTGATAATTCAGCGCAGATTAAACAGATGTTGGGGATATGAAAGAATGAAAATAAGATCAGGCAAAGGAGCGTCTGCCCAAGAGGCATACAAAGTTGGTAACCGCTTCTATAAATGTTTTCCCATTAGCAACAACGTAGTTGTGAATGCAAAAGAGTTTGAAAGTATTGAAGATGCAGCAGTGTTTTTGATTCAAAATCCGACATGGGGAATCAGGATGAACCCGGGATCTGCAATTATATACAAAAACATAGAAATAGTCAGATAGCGGAGACAATCATGGCAATTACAGGCAGCAAGTCGACAAAAAACACAGGCCGCATTCGCTATGGAATGGTGGGGGGCGGGCAGGGGGCTTTTATTGGCGCGGTGCACCGCATCGCGGCGCGCATTGATGATAAATACGAATTCCTGGCAGGTGCACTTTCATCAGACGCCGCCCGCGCCAAAGCTTCAGGTGCTGAATTGGGCTTGGCTGAAGACCGCAGCTACACGGATTTCAAAACCATGGCGAAAGCTGAGGCAGCGCGGCCGGATGGCATTGAAGTCGTGTCCATCGTCACACCCAATCACATGCATTTCCCTGCTGCCAAAGCATTCATTGAAGCTGGCATTCACGTGATTTGTGATAAGCCCCTGTCGCTCAATCTTAAAGAAGCCTTGGCCCTTGAAAAAATTCTGGCCAAAAACAAGAATGTGATTTTCGCTCTGACCCATAATTATTCCGGCTACCCGATGATCCGCCAAGGCAAGGCCATGGTGGCCGCGGGGGAGCTTGGTGAAATCCGTTTGGTGCAAGGCGAATATCCACAAGACTGGCTGACAACGGATTTGGAAAAATCAGGCCAGAAGCAAGCCGCGTGGCGCACAGATCCAAAGCGTTCCGGCGCTGGAGGTTGCGTGGGTGACATTGGTACTCACACCTATCAACTCGGCACCTATGTATCAGGTTTAACGCTACAAGAACTCTCTGCCGATCTTACCTCCTTTGTGAAAGGACGAAAGCTTGACGACAACGCCAACATCATGCTGCGCTTCAAAGGCGGAGCCAAAGGCATGATCTGGGCCAGCCAGGTGGCCGTGGGCCATGAGAATGGTCTGAAACTTCGTATCTATGGCACCAAGGGTGGATTGGAATGGACGCAAGCTGATCCAAACTATCTGTGGTTCACGCCCTTCGGCGAACCCAAGCGTTTGATTACGCGCGGTGGGGCAGGCTCTGGCCCAGCCGCAGCGCGTGTCACCCGCGTGCCACCCGGCCACCCTGAAGGCTATCTTGAAGGCTTTGGTAATATTTACACTGAAGTGGCAAGTGCCATCGAAGCCAAACGCGCTGGCAAGAAAGTGGATAAAGATGTCGACTTCCCCGGCATCGAAGATGGCTTGCGCGGAATGGCCTTTATCGAAGCTTGCGTGAAATCATCCGCCAAGAATGGCAAGTGGACGAAACCTTAAGCCAATCGTTTTCGCAATCGTCTTAAGCCCAACCACACGCCCACGAGAATAATCGGAATGGAGGCGAGCTTCACCAGCTCGCCATTCATCCCTGGGACATAAGCTGCACTCTCTTCCACCAGCTTGGCAAAAATGCTGATGGCATAATAACTGATCGCCACCACCGAAAGGCCTTCTACAGTTTGCTGCAACGTGAGTTGCTGGCGTGAACTGGCTTCCATCGAGCGCAGCAATTGTTGGTTCTGGCCTTCCAAAGCAATATCAACCCGCGTGCGCAGCAAATTGCTGGCCCGCTCACTGCGCACCGCTAGACCTGAAATGCGGTCAGCCACAGCAGCACAGGTGGCAAGGGCAGGGCTAAAGCGCCGATCCAGAAACACACCAAGGCGCTGATAGCTCATCACCCGTTCTTCGCTCAATTCGGCAATGCGCTTATTCACTAAAGCCCCATAAGCCCGCGCTGCTGCAAAGCGATAACTAGAGCGATTGGAAAGCTCTTCCACGTCACGGGCAATGGTGCTCAGATCCAACAGCAATTTTCCATCTTCTTCAGCACCTTTGGCTGAAAGCATGTCAGAGATTGTGAGCGACAAAGAATTTTCCAGCGGCCCAATTCTCTGCTGCAATTGCCGCGCCAAGGGAAATGCCAGCAGCGCCATCATGCGATAGGTTTCCAATTCATGCAGGCGGCGGATCAAGCGGCCCAGCCGCATCGGCGACAGGCCCTTATCATGTACAATCATCCGGCTATAGCCATCAGCGGCAATGCGAAAATCCGTCCACACCACGGCTTGGCCTTGATTGACGGCAGAGCAAGCGAGTTCATCATGGCCGAAAATATCATTGAGCGCTTTGGCTGTCGGCACCTTATGGGCCTTGCCCAAAATATGCGTTTGAATCGCCACCAGCCTTTTGCCAGGCAGTGAATTCACCCAATCGGCGGGTAAATTTGAAATCGCCTCACCACCCGATTGTTTGCCATCGACTGTTACACTGATGCGGTAAAATTCGCCGTGCCGTTCAAATTTAAACAGCCCATTGGCAATCTGCCCAGAATGGTGAACCGCACCCGCCATGGGCACCGGCTGGCGGAAATTTTCAAACAGCTGTGCCACATGCACCAGCGGATCAGCATCAGTCGCCGTTAATGTATAAGCCAGATGAGTGACGCGGGCGGGCGCCTTCACAGGCAGGCCAGGCCGCCCATGTAGTTCGTTATTCAGCGCAAATCTCAGTTCATGGTCGCTCATAGAACCACCATAGGTGACACAGCCGTTGAGCATGTTGCGGCGCAATACCGCACCCTTTTTACATTTTGAGGGGCGCACCTCATTTTAGACTTTCGCCGTCAAACAAATTCGGTATAAGGCTCCTGAAATCTAAAAGTCACGTTTAAGGAGCATTTCATGGCTAAGGTAAGAGTTGCAATTAATGGCTTCGGCCGCATCGGGCGCAATGTGTTGCGCGCCATTCACGAGTCAGGCCGCAAGGATATTGACGTCGTTGCCATTAACGATCTTGGCCCGATCGAAACCAACGCTCATTTGCTGCGTTATGATTCCGTGCATGGCCGTTTTCCGCATAAAGTGGAAGTGCAAGGCGACATGATCAATGTGGGCTCCGAGAAGTTCAAAGTGACGGCGATAAAAGATCCGTCGCAATTGCCATGGAAAGAACTGGGCGTGGATATTGCCTTGGAATGCACTGGAATTTTCACGGCCAAGGACAAGGCTTCTGCGCATCTCACAGCAGGTGCAAAACGCGTTATTGTTTCTGCCCCTGCAGACGGCGCTGATTTCACCGTGGTTTACGGTGTGAACCACAAAGAACTCACCAAGGATCACGTTGTCATCTCCAACGCATCTTGCACCACCAACTGCTTGGCTCCTGTGGCCTCCGTGCTGCACAAAGCCGTGGGCATTGATCATGGGTTCATGACCACCATCCATGCTTACACTGGCGATCAGCCCACTCTCGATACGATGCATAAGGATTTATATCGTGGCCGCGCCGCAGCCATGTCGATGATTCCAACATCAACGGGGGCCGCCAAAGCCATTGGCTTGGTGATCCCGGAATTGAAGGGTCGCCTTGACGGCACTTCGATCCGGGTGCCAATTCCAAACGTGTCCGTGGTTGATTTCAAGTTCGTGGCCAAGCGCAAAACCACCATCGAAGAAATCAACGCAGCCATCAAGGAAGCCGCTGAAGGCCATCTCAAGGGCATTCTGGGCTATACGCTGGACCCCAATGTTTCGATCGACTTCAACCATGATCCACATTCTTCAACCTTCCACATGGATCAAACCAAAGTCGTTGAAGGCACACTGGTTCGCATTCTGTCATGGTATGACAATGAATGGGGCTTCTCAAACCGCATGAGCGACACAGCAGTTCACATGGGCACATTGCTCGGCTAAGAGTGGGGGATGAAAACTCGTCCCCTTCTCATTTCACCCTCCATTCTCGCCGCCGATTTCTCAAAACTTGGCGACGAGGTTATCGCCGCCGATCGGGGTGGCGCAGACTGGATCCACATTGATGTGATGGATGGGCATTTCGTGCCTAACATCACATTTGGTGTTCCTGTCATGCAATCGATCCGTAAAGTCACAACGAAACCGTTCGATGTGCATTTGATGATCTCGCCCGCCGATCCGTATCTATCACTATTTGCAGCAGCAGGCGCTGATCTTATAACAGTTCACGCCGAAGCAGGCCCGCATCTGGACCGCAGTTTGCAGGCCATTCGCACCCTTGGCAAAAAAGTGGGTGTGGCTTTAAATCCTGCAACGCCTGTTTCAGTTCTTGAACACGTCATCGACCGCCTTGATCTCATTTTAATAATGACAGTCAATCCCGGTTTCGGCGGCCAATCATTCATCCACGCGACACTCGATAAAATCCGCCAAGCCAAAGCTCTGGTCGCTGGGCGCAATATCGACATTGAAGTCGACGGCGGCATTACAATGGAAACTGCCCCCTTGGCCGTGAAGGCCGGTGCCAATATTCTGGTGGCAGGATCGAGTATATTCAAAGGTGCGGACTATGCGGCCAACATCAAAGCCCTCCGGATGGCTGCGGAAACAATTTCAGTCTAACCAATCATTTATTTGCAGCCGCCAATAGTTTTGCGGCATAGTATCCGCCGAACAAGCAAGAGCACACCATGGCCATAAAAACCATCACTAAATTTCCACGCAAAACCAAAGAAGTCGAAAATTTCTGGATCCCCCTGTCGGACGGCGTGAAACTGGCGGCGCGGATGTTCATTCCTGTTGACGCGAAAAAAAACCCGGTGCCAGCACTCCTCGAATATCTCCCTTACAGAAAGCGCGATGGCACCCATGTGCGTGATGCGCTCACCCACCCTTATCTGGCGGGCCATGGCTATGCCTCGGTGCGGGTTGATATGCGAGGCTCAGGCGATTCAGAAGGTTTGATGCTTGATGAATATGCCAAGCAGGAACAGGACGACGCCATTGAGGTGATTGCTTGGTTAGCCCGCCAAAAATGGTGTTCCGGCAAAGTCGGAATGTTCGGAATTTCATGGGGTGGTTTTAACGCATTGCAAGTGGCCGCAAGACAACCGCCCGCCTTGAAAGCCATCGTCACCATCTGCTCCACCGACGATCGCTATGAAGACGATATCCATTATAAGGGTGGAACCTTGCTGAATGAAAACCTGGGCTGGGCCGCCACGATGCTGGCTTATTCGTCGCGTCCACCAGACCCAAAAATCGTAGGCAATAAATGGCGCAAAATGTGGATGGAGCGGTTGAAGAATGAACCGTTCTTGCTGATCCCGTGGCTTCAACATCCACACCGTGACGCCTATTGGAAACATGGTTCCGTGTGCGAAAACTTTGGCGCCATCACTGCTGCCACTCTCGTGGTGGGAGCCTGGAATGATGCTTATTCCAATGCAGTGCCGCGTCTCATGCGCGGGCTTCG
>JANMWK010000013.1:0-53313 GCA_031393975.1 Hyphomicrobiales bacterium | reverse complement strand
CATGTTGACCGAACACACGCCTGAAGAATCAAAGCGCGCAGGCATTGCCATGATTTTTCAGGAAATGAGTCTGGTACCCACACTGACTGTTGCCCAAAACATTTTTCTGGCAAATGAAGTGAAGACAAATTCGGGGCTGATCGATGATAAAGCAGCCGTGGTTCGCGCAACCGAACTGTTCAAAAGCCTAGATGTTGATGTTGACCCCATGGCGGAAGCTGGAAGTCTGGGTGCTGGCCAGCGCCAACTTACTGAAATCGTAAAGGCCATTGCCCAAAAGGCGCGCGTCCTCATTCTTGATGAACCTAGTACAGCGCTTTCTGCCCATGACGTCGAAAAACTCTTTGCCTTCCTCGCAAAATTGAAGACGGAGGGTGTTGCGATTATTTATGTTTCGCATCGCATGGATGAGATCATGAAGATAGCTGATCGAGCCACGATCTTGCGCGATGGTCGCCACGTTATCACCGCACCACTTTCGGAACTAACGCTGGAGTCGATCATCGAGCACATTGTGGGCAAACAATCGCGGGGCCTTTCTGGCATTCAACGCGAAGACACACGGCGCGACGAAATCCTTCTCGAGCTCAAGAATGTTTCTGGAATTCACAAGCCCCGCAAGTTGAACCTGACCGTTCATGCTGGTGAAGTTGTTGGGATTGCCGGTCTTCTCGGCAGTGGCAGAAGTGCGATTGCGCGGCTGTTGTTCGGCATTGATGCAAAAATCGCAGGTGAAATCATAGTTTCAGGAAAGTCTGTGGAAATTAATGGTCCTTCTGAGGCTATTGCCTATGGCATTGCCCTCATCCCTGAAGACCGGCTGCGCCAAGGCGTGGTTCTTGAACATAGCGTGGCCGACAATATCAGTCTCGCGCTCCTTGATCGCATAAGTAAACGTGGGTGGGTGTCAAAACAGAAATGGAGCGATCTTGCCGATGAGAAAATCAAGTCTCTCAAGATCAAGACAGCTTCTGCAGCGGCAGCTGTGCGTACTCTGTCGGGTGGCAATCAGCAGAAAGTAGTGCTGGCAAAATGGCTGGCCACAGACCCCCGTATTGTAATTTTTGACGAGCCAACGGCAGGCATCGACATTGGCAGCAAGTCTGAAATCATCCAACTCATCCGTGAACTGGCACGCCAGGGCAAGGCCATTATCGTGATTTCTTCTGAACTCAATGAGCTGCTCGCCGCCTGTGACCGCATCCTTGTCATGTCAGATGGCCGCCTATTGCGCAACATGCGCCGCGACGAATTCGAAGACCAAACCGCAGGCGATCACACTGCAGCGGGCAACATGCAGTTTGCAGAACGCAAACTCCAGACAATCCTTCAAGAGGTTCGTAACAATGGCTGAAGCTATGACATCATCACTGGCATCTCGGATTGGACTCACCAACTGGCGCCAGAACATTATCTATATCGGGTTTGTTGGGATCTTTATTTTCTTTGCGATAACATTGGGCCACAAGGGATTTCTCGACACCAACAATCTCCTCAATATTGTGCGCCAGACTGCACCCATTGCAATCATGGCGGTTGCCATGACTTATGTCCTCGCCGCCGGCGAGATTGATCTTTCCATCGGTGCCGTGGCGGGCCTTGCCTCGGTAGCAACGGCCATGGCGATGGACATCGGTGGTGTCCCACTGGCAATTATTGCAGGGCTTGCAACCGGTCTCATGGTGGGTGTCATCAATGGCATAATTAGCACGCGTATTGGAATTCCGACCTTTCTCACCACTCTTGCGATGATGGGTGTTGCCAAAGGAGCTTCGATGTGGGTGAGCGGTACCAAGGCCGTGCCAATCTTGAGCGATGGCTATAACTGGTTCTTTGGGGGAGGCTATGTCGGGCCTCTCCCGGTGTTGCTTTTCTGGATGTTGGTGGCAGCGGCTATCGGACATATTGTGCTCAGGCGCACAACTTTTGGCCGTTGGGTTCTGGCCACAGGCGGTAGCGAAACCGCCGCGCGTTATTCTGGCGTCAACACCCGCGATATCAAGTTCAAGGTGCTCATCATCTCGAGTTTTGCGGCGGCGATTGCGGGAATGCTGTATGCTGGGCGCTTTCAAACCGGCCGCTTTCAATTGGGCGAAGGCGATGAACTTTCTGTCATCGCTGCTGCGGTGCTGGGCGGCACGAGCCTGTTTGGCGGTAAGGGCACAGTTGTAGGGTCGATCATGGGGGCACTGATGATTGGCCTTATCAACAACGGGCTTATTCTCGCTGGACTTGAATTTTCTCAACAGCTCATTGCCCGCGGCGCCATCATCATTCTTGCCGTTGCCATTTCGCAGAACAGGAAGTCAACATGAACCCCCGCGGATGCACCATCATCGGAACCGTCGTCGCCAAGCCAGAAAGACGCGATGAACTGATGCACATTCTAGCAGCACAGGTCGCCCCAACACGCGCCGAGCCTGGTTGCATAAATTACGATTTTCACTGTGATAAGAAGGATCCGAATATCTTCATATTCTACGAGAATTTTGTGAGTAGAGAGGCGTTGGAAGAACACCTTAAGAAGGCGCATCTGAAGCCCTTGATGGATAGATTAGACGAACTATTAGCAAAACCCGTCGACATTCGACATCTTGAGATGCTGAGCTTGCGGGCTGAGTGACAAACTCGAGTCGAATATGTTCACATAAAACGTTGTCGGAATGAAGTTGGACTTGTAACAGTTCAGTTTCAGTTGCTTGAGATTGTAGCACTCACTCGAGGAGGCAAACTATGGCGATTAAACGCACAGGAGATTCCAAGCATGATGCAGTTGGGATTGCACTGCCGAGTGCGTTACCGCGCCGTCGTGTTGCGTCTGATTTAGGGGTTGGCAATTCGACTTTGGGCAAATAAGTATTGGAGTTTCGGCCAGCGGATATTTCGACTGCTCCGCAGGTGGATTTGGTCAAGGAGAATGAACGTCTTCGCCACGAGAACCGTGTGCTTGGGGAGGAGAGGGAGAAATTAAAAAAGGCTACCCAGTGCATCGCGAGCCAAAAGTGGCGAGGTTCGGATTCATCAAAGATTGGCGGCATGCTTGGCCAGTGGAGATGCTGGGTCGGATCATGCAAGTCACAACCCGTGGGCTTTCGCAAATGGCTGACCCGGCCGATGAGCGGCCGCCAACGCAGACATGCCAGTGTTGGCCCATGTCCGCGAACACTGCGGCCTGAGCCTTGGCACATATGGACGGCTTCGTATGACCATGGAATTGAAGCAGGCAGGCCTCGACGTTGGCGAGCGTGGCGTGGGCCGACTGATGCACGCAACGCCAAGTGGGTTGGAGACATTGGCTATGTTTGGACTGCTGAGGATGGCGCTATGAATAGTCCCGAGTTTCCTAGACACTCTGCGGGTTTAGTTGTTGCCGTGTCTCAAACTCTGCTGGAGCCACCATGCCATTTCTAACATACTTGCGTTGTGGATTATGGAACATCTCGATGTAGTCGAATACATCTTGCCTCGGGTCGTCTCTGATTTTGTAGGTTTTGAGCCTAACGCATTCGTGTTTCAGGGGGTTGAAGAAGCTTTCCTCGTTTTAAAGTGGCACTGTGTCTACCAATCTAGGGACTATTCACTCTGAGCTCCAGCCTTCCGATTTACTTCGCTATATGGTGCGCATGGCCGTTGAGAGTGACCCAACTGGTTTGCGCAATTGAAATAAGACGGCGAGGCAGACGGCAACCAACCCTGTAAGGCAGAGGACAGTAATATAGCCCCATGGTATAATCATTACATCCGGTGGAGAATCGAATACTTGGGTCATCAATTTGGTCAACATCCACGCAAGCAACCATCCAATGGCCAATCCTGCGGCTGTTCCCACGACATAGACCCTCAGCGCTTCGCTCCACAGGAAAGCACCAAGCTGCCGCGGCGTGGCGCCTATGGCTTGCAGAATAGCAAAGTTGCGGTGTCGTTCGGCTAAGCCTAGAGCCTTATGACATTAGTCCGGTCCATCGTGCATTTACAAAGTAGTTGCGACATTCATTGCTTGTGAATGTTGGTAGGAGTTTTCCAATGCGCTGCCACGTTGCCTCGAGGGTTCGCTCTTTGGCTTTTCTGAGGATGTGTTTGAGTTTTGCAAAGACCTGTTCGATAGGATTGAGGTCTGGGCTGTATGGCGGCAAGAAGACCAACTTTGCATCGGCGGCCCGGATTGATTGGCGAACGACTTCACTATTAGGGTTACCGACATTATCCATGATCACAATGTCGGCTTGCTTTAGACTGGGCACCAGAATTTGATCGCCATAAAGCCTGAAGCTTTCGCCGTTGATTGGGCCATCAAAGACGCAAGGTGCCGTAATTGAATCGTGGCGCAAAGCAGCTGAGAAAGTCATGGTTTTCCAGTGACCAAGCGGCGAACCTCTTGGTTCGTCGGTGTGCGGAACATGAGCAAGCAACCGCTCACCTTTGCGGCCCCATCCCCGAATGGGATCTATGTTGGTTTTAGCCTAGGTTTCATCAATGAACACCAGACGCTCTATGGCAAAACGCGGTTGGAATTTCTTCCATGAGGCTCTGCGTCTTGCCACATCAGTCTATGTTGTTCGGCTGCGTCAATGGTTTTTTGAAGCTCAAATCTTTTGCGTGGACAAATTTTCACATCGTCTTGTAATCAACTTTCAACCCATGATGTTCAAGCTGAGGAGTCAGGCCGTTCAAAGTAAAATTGCCGCGCCCAATACGCTCCAAAAGCCACTGACGATGGGATCCGGCATTTTTGGGCTTCACATAACCACCAATCTTCGTTGCCGCTGCTGTCCCCGTCTTCTGGTGGCGATCAAACCAACGGATCACCGTCGAAACACCCAATCCAAGACGGCGTGCCACCGCATGACGGCTTTCTCCCGCCAAAACAAACTTCACCGCGCGGTCCCGAAGTTTCATACCATAAGTTTTTGCTATGCCTGCCCATCTCCAACCAGCAAGAACCCTGAATCACAAATAAACTGATTTGCAAATCACCTATCAATTCAAGCTGAAGTCATCTTGCTCTAAAGGGAAAAAAAGACGTAAACCCCGGGCATTCGCTTGGTGCCAAGGTGATGGGATAATGGACTTGTCCTCAGCTTATTCCTCATCCACTTTTAATTTAAACTGTTTTTCGTTCGAACTTGATGGGTGATGTGGATCCTATAGCTGAGTGTTTGCGTCTGATGTTGTGGAAGCAGTTGATGTCTTGAAAGTGGGCATTAGTGGCCTGCTGGCGCGATGCCCAAGTGTGCCGCGAGATTAGTTCTGCCTCAAGTTTCTTGAAGAAGGTCTCGACGACAGCAACGTCTCAGCGGGTTCGTTTATTAGTGCTCTATAATTTGAAGCCCTGTTCACCCAGCCGCATTTGATAATAGGTGGAGCATCCAACTTTAATTATTTAATTTTGTCTCCACCTCCCGCAACAATCGCTTCTAATGTATTAAAACGCATGGCGGAGTTCTGTTTTCTCACCCAACTCATAAAATCAGTCATACGACGTTCGATTTTGTAACGATGATTTTGTGCAATATCGCTCAATCGATGATTCAGGAAAGGATTCTCGAAGCGTTCAATCGTGATTTTCACATAGTCTACGGCTTGCGCACCCATTCCGCGCTCCGCAAATCCTGGAATAATTTCATCATGGTAGAGGTCCAACAAACGCTGCCTCACATGGCTATTTTGTAGGATCGCGCGAACCGTTTCATCTTGGGGCCGATTTTCTGTCTGCCAGATTTCGGCAAGAAGAGTATGACCGAGATTTAAGATATGCAGTTTAAGACGCAAATAGGGTTCCAAGTCATCTGTGTAAATAATACAGGGATGTTGCAGTGGTTCGACGAGTCGAGGTTCCCGCTTGATTGCCCACAAACCATAAGGTTCCCCAATTGCTCCGATGGGATCAATAGCTTCCGAAACAATGCGGTCCACAAGCGTATCACAAAAAATAACTGACTCATTTAACCAATTTCTAAAAGCTACCCCTTTGTGCAGGTCTTGTGAAATCCTTAAAATGAGTGTGCGCAATACTTGGCCATTGTTGCTCACAAGTTCACATGGAAGAATCAACAGTGGCTTTGCACCATTCTCAAAACGATGGAAAAGCAAGGCCAAAAGCTTCATTGGAAAACTTTTTGGAGCCGTTTTTGGTGACTCAAAAACTGCTTGTTCTTGGATATCTAGATCGTAACCTGTTTCGCCCACATTCGAAATGATGATTTCTGTTTCTTCGGCAAAAATTGCTTTGAGCTTGCTCCAATTCGTATTTGCATCAAGAGCGCGGCGCACGCTGGTGACTTGAGTTGTTTCGTCAATCAGCTGCCCAGCTTTGTAGCCTTTTAATTGAACGGGAAACCCAGCAACAGCACCGAATGCCTCAATCCGGCCACCGCGCGGGCCACCCTGTGTCGTCTTCACGACCGTAATCGGACCAATATCTTGGCCGGCTTTACGGGCATCATGCACAAAAAAATCGGCATGGGCTTGAAGAAACCGACTGGTGCCAAATTGTAGGATGCGGTTTGTCATGTCATTGGATTTCAATTATCAATTTTGAAAGTGCACCTCGGCTAATAATCCAGAACTGCTTTTCCATAAAACTGATGCATAGTTGGACTCCGATCACTTGCTGATTAACAACTCAAAACGCGTAAATACCTTTGAACTTGTTCTTATTAATAAACCAGACATCAATTGCTACAGATTCACTATTTGCGCCACCATAAACATCCGTAAATTCATAGGGCAAGCAGTTTTGATCTGCTAGACATGGGATCAATTCATGAAGGATAGGTGTCGACTTACCATAGGCGCGTTGCACCCAAGTTTCCAACAGCAAGAATTGCACACTTGGCAACGTGTTGGGTGCTGGGAAGGGTTGTACTGCCACTTGAGTCGCTCGACATATGGAAGTCAATATCCCCATCACTTTCACCAATCGTAACTGTATTCATCTTGGCATTTGCATGAATAGTGTTCAAATGCACGAATTGGGCTTTGTAGTCTGGATTAATTTCAGCAAGGGGCTCAAAGAGTTCAAACCGGGACTGCGGAAACACTTTGCACATGATGCTGGTCCAAGCGCCATTCGAGCCGCCGACGTCATAGATTGTAAGGAAATCATATCCGCGCTTTAGAATTGCCCAACCAATGCTGGCATCAGATTCACCACATTTCATAAGCTACTCTACTCGGTTGAATATACTTGAGACACGCTCAAAAATGCTCATCTCCCAAAGGATTCTAAAACTCAAACCTAATAATTATGCTCGCTGACTGGTGAAGGTTGCATTCTTGCGAACAAAGACGATATCCATCTGCTCCATTTCACCCGATTTTGGCATCCGCCAATCACCCATTTTGTCGTAAATGCGGAAACCAAGATCGTCCATTTGGTTTGAAACTTCCAACAAAGTTTTTGCCTTTGGAGCTGCTCGACCTAGAGTTAATTCCAACACTACGACGTCTACAAGATCTGTGAGTGTTTTCTTGGCTCCTTGAATAACCAGATGTTCGGCATATTGGACATCCACTTTCAGCAAACCACGTCCCTTTAGTTTCTTTGTTTTAGCAATACCATCAACCGTAAGTATTTCCACTTCGACCTTATCTGTTACTTTGACTATGTCCGAAACTGAAATTAGCGACGATCCATATAAATCGCTCGAAACCGAGAATATCGCCTTTCCTGTTTTATTGCTAATTGCAGCCTCTACGAGTTCAAAATTCTTGGGTGTCCAAAGTTTCCCATAACGGGAGAACATGGGGTCGCAAAGTATATATCGTGCTTTATCAAATACCTTGTGGACGGCGAGCGACCAGATTCCAGTTGAGGCTCCAATATCCATGACAAAATCAGGCGTAAAACCGACCGCAGCAAGCCGGTCGCAAAACTGCACAACGTCGCCAAAATCCTGCGCGAATTGTTTGGGAGCGGGCTTATCTTGGTAGATTGAATAAGTTCCAGAATGCGGAAACAACTTTTCAAATCTCTCATCTGGCCACCTGCCGCCATCAACGATCGCAGCAGATACAAAATTATAGATTCCATCAAATGAAAATGATGGAGCCAGTTTTGCAGCCCTTTTTCGGATTTCCATTTGTTCGCAGGAATTGCCGAGTGCTTCAACAGCGTTCTTCAAGGATTTTGCGTCATAATCGACCGTACGTCCAATCTTGAAACGATTTACGAAGTTTGCTGCCGCTGTCCCTTCGCGGCCCACAACTATTACTGGAGTTCCTGCGGTTGCTAAAATAAATGGTATCCGGGTTGGGATGCTCATTTTGCCCAGTGCAGCCTCATGGCCATCTGGTTGGGTCCCCGGATCACAGGGTACAATTACTGCGCGCGCCTTAACAACTAAAGCTGCCAAATCTTTCGTGTCACCTGCCTGCAAAACACTAATTCCACGGGATTTCAAAGTCTCTATGCTGATCATTTGGGACCATAGATCAGGGTTGGAAGAATGCCAGTCAACTTTGAGACCGGCCATCTGCACTGTTTTACTGAATAAATCGAGAATTGATGGGCTCCATATGTTGCCGATCATTATCAAATCTGAACCAGTTGGAGCAGAGCTTGGTTTTTTCCTGATTAAATCCTTAGGCACGAGTGGCGGGAGAATGGCAAAGGGTTTTCTGAATTCAGTTTGATATGCCTGCTTGAGCTCTGGGGAAATCGCAAAAAGAGCCGAAGCCCGCTCAATCACTTCACCCATGATCTTGCGGGATATTCCTGTGTTGGCTAGGCAATTGTCGTCCATCACCCAAATGCCAAGAGGGGCACCTGTGATTGCTTGCGCCGCCAGTGCAATTAATAAATCGGTTTGAAAGAAAGGAGTACACAAAATAGACCTGATATTATAGCTGCCGAGCCATTGGATTACTTCAGCGAAGATTTCTGGTCGGGTCGTAACTCCGTCGGGCAGCACGAATGCTTTTTTGGCGTTCACACGCTGGCTGCCGCCATAATGACTGGCAGAACGGGCCACTAAAATATTGTCAGTACCTTCCACTAAGCGCGAAAGCAAAACGCCTGTTCCATGTGCAAAACTGATCTCATTTGGCGAAATAATTAAGTCATAGACTCTGGCCTTGCTAGAATTAAAAAACATTTTTTTAGATTGACCGTTGGCGTCAATAGGATCAGCCCCACCGATTAAAAAACGAGGTAAGCGGCGCATGAGGTTGTATTTAAACAAATTAAATCGCCTGATCATTCCAAGTCCTCATTATCAATGTTAGAATCTGGTTGGCGCAAGTCGAGTTCAATATCTTCAATGAGTGGCATTAATGCTCTTTTTTCTGCCATCCTCTCGGCACCATACTTCGTCAAACAAAACTCTTTAACGGCCACCATCGCTTCTGTGTTTCTCAAATACAAAATGTTTCCCCAACTCTTCGGGGGGGATTCTTCGGCGTTGCAAACAAAACCGTACTGGGCGACATCACTGCCTCGCCAAAAAAGAATGTTGAATGGAAATTTGGTGCTGTCGATTGCGGATTGGTAATCCGATAGGCGATTGGCCACTTTGCCTTGGTTGAATATAAAATGTTCATCCCAAAATTCAACCAGTAGTGCTTCGGCATTGATCTTACTGGCACCCTCAAGAACCGTGAGATCATGACCTTCGGTGTCAATTTTGAGAATGCCGAATACTGTTTCCAATTGATCATTGAAGATCGTGTCAAGTCGACGCAACTCTACATATGAATGTTGCTTAGCAGCTAGCCCCATGTAAGTCGGGTGTGGGTGGAGCGTTGAAAAAAGCGTGCTATCGAGCTTTGGGTCGAGAGCAGAATATCTATAAAACCGACCTATACTATCTTTGTTACTGCAGGCCATTTGATGGACGCGTATCGATGTGTCACTCTTAAAACGAGTCTCTAAATCACTCACCAAATCTGCAAAAGGCTCAAAACTATCAACTTCAAATCCAGCGCGTCTTAGCGCAGCGGTAAACTCTCCGCGATTGGCACCGACATCAATCGATTTTTTACTTTTCAAAACATCGGCAAGAGTGGGAAGAATGTCAATTTCCGGATTGAATTCTTCATTGTTATTTGCATAATTTTTCATGGGGGCAGGATGACTAACCTATGGCGCTTCAAATGGGATCAACACTAACGAGGTCATTGCGGACAAACAAGCCGTCCATTTGCAACAGTTTTCCGCGCAAATTATCAGCAAAACCCCGGTCGAGACTAACGGGCGTAAATCCTAAGCTCGCTACTAAGTTCATCATCTCAGGCATCAATGTTTGGCCTGAGTATAAGGGTACCAGTGAGAGCTCGAGCTCGAGCAATACAACCTTTTCAAGAATCCCGGTTGCACCTTTCAGCACATGGTCCTCAAAGCCTTGAGTGTCGAGTTTTAGGAATAGCCGTTCCGCGCCATTCAAAAAAGGAGAAAGAGATTCATCTAACCGCCGAACGGAGACACGTTCAGTTCTGAATATTGCAGAAGTTGGCTCAGCCTCAACATGATTGGGCAGCATCGATAAGAGAGATGACGACATCAGCGCGTTCCCCGCGACCTCCATCGTCAGTGTATCGTTCTTTTCGCCCAAAGCCGTTTGAACGCCCGTCCATCGTGGATCACGACCAAACCGCTTGGTAAGTTTCTTGAAAGCGGCGTCCAAGGGTTCAAATGATATTATGCGTCCGGCAAAGCCTCTTTGCCGGACAAGTTGAACAAATTGACCTTCGTTGGCACCAACATCAACAACGAGATCGATTTTCAGGCGCTTTACCCAACTCTGGGTTACCTCATGCGGTGCAATTGTGAAATCAGCAGCTCCGCGTGTGAACTTCTTGAGTAAATTTGAGGCGATGTTTGTAAAGCTTTTACCCATTATGATTCTAAGCTGTCTTGCCGTCTGCATTTGCGACATACCAAGCAGCAATTTCAGAGATACCAACATCCAAACCAACTTTTGGTGCAAAACCAAGCGCAGATAGTTTAGCTATGTCTGGGCACCGGCGCAGAGTGCCGCCTTCTGGGGCTGGGCCGGTTATGATTTCAGCTTCTCGGCCAAACCATCCAAAGATCAACTCAACCAGTCGTCTAATCGTAATTTCCTCTTCTGTGCCGATGTGATAAACGTTACGATGCTCACCCTTTTCTACAATCTGTAAAAGGCCGTCAACGAAATCATTTACGTGGATGAAAGAACGCGTTTGCAGTCCGTCACCCTGAATCTCAAATGGAACTTTGCCGGTGGGATAAGCGGCGATCTGCTTTTTTGCGCGCAGCACAAGTTGTGGAATAACATGCTCAAAGCCCATGTCGGGGCCATAAACATTGTGAGGTCTGAATATCAGGGCGCGCTTGAATATGTCGCGGTTATAGTTTGCCAACATGATTTCGGAGATCAATTTGGAGCCACCATAAGAGTAGCGCGGATTCCAAGGATCAGGAATTGTCAATGGGACATTTTCCGGAGTTGGAACAACTGGCGGCGTTTGATAAGCTTCCGATGAAGATGCAAGGACAAAGTTTTCAATGTTGTTTCTGCGTGCAGCTTCTAGTGCGCCATACATACCACGAATACCGACATCGAGTACGAGTTCCGGCCGATTATAAAAATTCTCCGTACCGTTCAGAGCCGCAAGATGTAATATGGTATCACATCCCTTTGCAGCATCAGTCATGGCATCCCCGTCGCGGCAATCGCAGGCAATCATAGTAATATCGGAGAGCACTGAAGTCAGCCTCGTCTTACTACCTCGCAGATCATTATCCACAACGCGAACTTTATGACCATCTTTGACCAGTCGCCGCACCAAATAGGCACCAATAAAACCTGTACCACCCGTTACCAGAAAATTTTTCATTATCATTGCTTTTTTGACTCTATTAGAAGTTCTGCGCCAAGAGCAATCGCCAAGACCCCTTCTGGCATTGCAGCACCAGCATCATCATACATGTTCCAAAGGTCATAAACGATTGCAGGCCTATTCATTTTTGTTGCCAAAGTTGCCAAATCCATCTGCAAGAAGCGATTATGATTAGTAAGGATCAACACAACATCTGCGCCATCAAACGCATCAGTGATGTTATCAAAAATATTTATTCGAAAGAAATCCTCCGCGGCTCTTTTTTCCGCGACCGGATCATAACCCTTGATGATTGCATTTGGCAGCGCTGCCTGCAGCTCATGTAGAATTGGTAGTGCCATCGTGCCGCGCAAATCATCGGTTTCAGGCACCCCTTTGAAGGCAAGACCGAGCAGCGAAATTTTTGGTGTCTTTGAGAAACCAGTTAACTTTTCAGCCCAATATTTTACATATTGTGCAATATCTTTAGGCTGATCTTCATTGGTTATTCTGCCTGCATAAGTGATGGGCATTTCAACCCCCCATTGTTTGGCAGACTCCACAAGAATGTGGGGATCCTTTTCCAGGCAGGGCCCGCCAACGGGGCCAGGTAACTTCAAATTTGTCCGAGGGTAACCCAGCTTTCCAGCTCTGATAACCTCAAGTGCCGATATGCCGGCCCGTCCGCACAACTTCGCAATTTCGTTTGAAAATGCAAAACTGAGATCACGGAAAGTATTGTCAGTTAATTTTACTAGCTCGGCCGTTTCAAGCGACGATACCGCAACAGTGGTGGGTGTCATAAGATTGAACAACTGCTGGCAACGCCACCGCGTTTCAACATCATCTGCTCCAATTACTTGCGGCAATTCATGCAACTCGATGAGAGCTCTGCCTTCTAATGTCCGCTCGGGGCAAAAAGCAAGTTCATAGACCTTGTTCGAAGATTCTAATATTGGGCGAACAATATTGCGTGTCGTGCCCATCTTAACGGTTGATCGAAGGATGACGAGGGCACCATTTTGCATGTGAGCAACTACTTCACCAGTTGCAGCTTGCGCCATATCTAAACGAGCATTTCCTTGCTTATCTAATGGTGTGCCAACGGTTATGATGTAAACTGTGGAAGGCTGGGCGGGGTCCAATTTATTTGAATAAATAAATTTTCCAGATGCCTTCACACGCTGCAACTTTTCTTCAAGTCTTGCCTCGTGGAAGTGGGGCTTGCCCTTGTCAAGACTGTCAAGGATATCTTGGCGCTTTTCTACACCTTGAACATTAAAGCCTGTATCCGCCATAGCTACTGCTAGAGTCAGTCCAACATAACCCAAACCGATTATGCTTATGTTTTGATCTTTAAACGATGTTGGAATTGACATAATGCCCAGTGCTAGTTGTTTGTTGCGATAGTTGGGTAAGTGAATAAATCATTCAATTCGTGCTTTATGACCAAACACATTAAGTAAATTTTCTGGCTAAAACGGTCCGCGACAAGCCTTTGCCAGAGGCCAAGGAACAGGTCAACCTAGAATTGCCTAATGCTGCTTGAAACATTTTCTCGGGCGGGAAAAATGTTGGTGGTCAAACCTAGGACATAAGTGGGCAAGACTTGCAGTAATCAATTTTTTTGCGATTCAAAACTGTCTCTCTCAAATGTCGCTTGAAGGGGTGATTGTATATTTCCAAAAGATGTTGTTTGTTGATATCTCCCTTGCGAAATTTCCCGTCTGAATCCATTGCGCAGAAAGGATCGGGGCCTGCTGCGTAAAAACCGAACGCGAACCACTGTTGGCAGCCAACTTTTGGAACACTGGTAGCCTCTAAATTTACAGCGCCCGACCAAGTGGCGCGGTGATAAATTGTTGGATCAAAAAGCTGCCATCTCTCGCTTACATATTCCAAAAAAGCATCATCTAAATCATCTTTGTCGTCAACTTTGGTAACGCGAGTCGAGAAAGGCATCCGAACTAGTTTCATCTCCGCGTGGATAAAATCAAAGCGTGCTATGGCTCGTTCGAAAGGGATTTGCATAATGTGCTCATAACGTTCTTTTCGATGGTCGTTTAGTGAAAGCGACAAGCAAAATGTTTTTGGTAATTCAAGAAAACGTTCTAGCACAGACGACACCAATGGCGAAGTATTGGAAAAATAAATGAATTGGGCTTGAGGCGCAGGCTAGTTTATCGCCTGTACAACAGCAAATATTCGCTTGTCCAAGAATGGCTCGTTAATTCGCGCCATAGTTATAAACAGAGAAATTTTCTGCTCGAGATCGCCCATATCGGAGACAAATTTAGCAATAAGTTCGTCGTTCTTTCGAGTGCCGATGCGTTCTATATCGACATCAGGGCAAAAATGCACTTTGCATAAGTCTCAATCGAGATGATCTTCGGTGTTGCACGATAGTGCTCTTTCAGAGACAGGAAGTGCTGCTGATAAGGGGCAGCCGCAGCCGCTGTGTGGTAGTTGTGAGCATTGAATTTTGCCATGAGCCACCACCAGTTGAATATTGCGGCCTGCAATTAAGCCGACAGCCGCATCGAAGATGTCATTTCCCCTGTCTGCATAGCATGGGCAAAAGTTTGTGCAATGCCGGTCTCCAAATCCCGCGCTTTGTTCCAACCAAGAGCATGTAAATTGGAACAGTCCGCCAATTTGCGTGGAGTACCGTCTGGCTTGGAGCTATCAAACACCAAATTTCCTTTATAGCCTACCGCAGAGCAGACATACTGAGCTAACTGTCCAATGCTTACTTCTTGACCTGTCGCAATATTTAACGGTTCCGCACCAGAGTAGTTTTTGGTAACGTAAATAACAGCGTCTGCCAAGTCATCCACGTGCAAAAATTCGCGGAGCGGTTTGCCTGAACCCCAAACCACAAGTTCTTTAGCACCACTCAGTTTTGCTTCATAAGCTTTGCGGATCAAAGCTGGCAAAACATGGCTTGCTTGCAAGTGGTAGTTGTCACCGGGTCCGTACAAATTAGTAGGCTGCACGGAAATATAATCACAACCGTATTGCTTTCGGTAAGCTTGGCACAATTTGATGCCCGCTATCTTGGCAATAGCATACCATTCATTTGTTGGCTCAAGTGGTCCCGTCAACAAAGATTCTTCTTTTATTGGTTGCGGTGCCATCTTGGGATAAATACAAGTGGAACCAAGGAAAACCAATTTTTTGACGCCAGCTTTCCAAGCGGCATGAATCACATTGGCTTCTATCATCAAATTTTCATAGATGAATGAAGCGGGATTTGTAGAATTTGCCAAAATGCCACCGACTTTTGCCGCAGCAAGTAAAACTACGTCAGGTTTTTTAGACATCATCCATGAATCAACTGAAGCTTGGTTGAGTAAATCCAGATGTGATCGTGTTTCAGTTAAGATCTCTGCGACAGCTTCTCTGCCAAGTTTCCGGACGAGTGCAGACCCTACCATGCCCCTATGGCCTGCCACGAAAACCCGCTGACCTGTCAAATCAAATTTTGCTGAAAGAACTTCGTTCAAATTAGCCTCACAATTACCTTAAAAATTTGAGCGGGCCTATCATGAATATATCTTTTTGCCAAGCGCTCTGAAATATTCTCGCAACCGGATCATTGCTGCCCTTCTTCGCCAATAACGAGCAATGCGCGTATATCCGCGCTGTCTGTCGAGGCGAAACTGTTTTTGCTCTTCGGTCGTCAAGGAGTTGATGTGCTGCTCCACAAAAGGAAAGGTGTCGACCGACCAATATCCTTCTTCCGCTTGGCTCCGTGTGGTTTTGGAATTGGAGTCTTCGTCGTAATATCCAAGCAACTTGTCGATCTTGATCATTGGGAATTTTGCCGACACATCGAGGAGGAATTCCAAATCCATAGAAAAATTGTTTTTGATGTTAAACGGAACCGCCTCTTGAACTGTTCTTGTATAAAAATACCCCACCGGATTGTAGCAATAGGCATTTTGTTCCCAAAGCCGCATCATCGACTTCAATCCAACCTTTCCAATATTTTTAAAGCTGCGGCCCAAGCGAAAGCTATTCACCATCACATCGCCCACTACAAATTGAGCACCTGAATTAAAGTGAGGAATGACAGCGTCAAATGCACCTAATGCAAAATAGTCGTCGCAATTTAAGGATACAATTATGTCTCCACTAGAAATTGCAAAACCTTTATTCAAAGCATCTGATTGGCCTCTGTCTGACTCAGAAATCCATTTAATATGCGGATATGATTTAAGAATAGAAAGTGTTTCGTCAGTAGAGCCGGCATCAACTACAATATGCTCAAAGGCGATGAAATTTTGTGCCAAAACACTTTCAATTGCACGTCTTAGCTTTGAACCACTGTTGAAGCTTGGTGTAATGACCGAAATTGTGGGTTTTTGCGCTGTCATACCTCAACACTTCCATCATATGGGCTTTTGTTAGTTAACTGAAGTTGCTTCGTATCGCATCAAATATGCGTCAGCAAGGACTAGTTGAAAATGTGCATATGAACGAACGTTAACGTGCTGATGAGAATTTTAAGTACCCACTAGGATATTACCTGTAGTCAGAAAATTTTTTTCATAAACCTATATTTAACGATAGTTGTTAATTTCCAAATCTCACAAGTAATTTATCAACTTTTTTAACGGAATACTCAGCATCATAATAGATACCCAAATCTAGACTTGGGAGTTCATTGGATGACACTTAAAAAAAGTGCTTTTGCACAGGCGAACGCGCCTGCTTTTGATATTGTCATCAATTTCACAGGTGACACCACATATTTGCCTTATTTTACAGCCGCTGCAAAAATGTGGGAACTCGTTATCACGGGTGATGTGAGTGATCAAACAGGCGTTCCCGTCGTGGGTTTCGTTGATGATCTTTACATCGCTGCAAGCGCCGTTGCGATTGATGGGTTGGGTAACACACTCGGTCAAGCGGGTCCAGATATCGTCCGTGCTAATAATTTATCAACAACGGGCACTATGGAATTTGATGTGGCAGATCTTCCATCTCTTGTTGCAGATGGTTCAATCGCCAGTGTTATTCTGCACGAGATGGGTCATGTTCTAGGGCTCGGAACGCTTTGGGAGAGTGGAAATCTTGTTACAAAAATAGTTGATGCGTCGCTCCCTACAGGATTTGACTATCACTATATTGGTGCTGCAGCTTTGGCAGAATATCGGTTGCTCAGCAACAATGTGGGTGCCACATTTATTCAGATTGAAAGTACCCAAGGGGGAGCTGGTACTATTGGTGGCCATTGGGATGAAACAATATTTGGCAATGAATGCATGACTGGGTATGTGGCAGCGGGTATTAACCCACTGAGCCGAATGACAATAGCGGCGCTTCGTGACCAAGGCTACCAAGTCGACCTTGGTTGCGCTGATCCTTATTTCCTAGCCTCCACACCACTTGCGTTGCGCGACGATTATTCCGGTAATTACAATACCAATGGGGCGATAGCAGTTGGGACTACCCAGAACGGTACTATAGAATTGAATGAAGACAATGACTGGTTTCAGGTCAATCTGGTAGCGGGCACAAGTTACACCTTCACAATGAAGGGCAGCTATAGTGGTCTCGGCAGTTTGAGCGATGCGTTCTTACGATTACATGCATTTGACGGTGAGGTTGTGGCCTATAATGATAATTACGCTGGCAGCACGGAATCAAGCTTTTCTTTCACAGCGGCTACCTCCGGCCTCTTCTATCTTGACGCTTCTGCTGCTGGCACACAAACTGGCACCTATCAGCTAGGTGTAATTTTAGCTTTTCAATTCACGGAGGGCAATGACACCACCACACTTGTTGCGCTAGGTCAAACTTCGCACGCACTTGGTGGCGATGATATTGTGACTGGGACATCTGGCGCAGATTTTATTTATGGAGATGGTGGTAACGATTACATTACAGGTGCCGCAAGTGCTGATGCCCTGTATGGCGGCGTAGGCTATGACGCAGTCAGCTATTACTCTTCCGTTACGGGGGTCATTGTCGATCTCAATCTAGTTGGCGTTCAAACTTCAGTCGGCGATGCATCAGGTGACATTCTGTCAGGATTTGAAGGCATCGACGGCTCCAACATAGGCAGTGATGTTCTCATCGGCGATGCTTCTGGTAACTGGATCAATGGTCGAGGCGGCTATGATTATATCGTTGGTGGTGCGGGTGCTGATACGCTGATCGGTGGCGATGGATACGATACTGTCAGCTATTATTCCTCGACTGCTGGAGTGACAGTATATCTCTATTTGACTGGCGCCCAAACTTCCGCAGGTGATGCCTCTGGCGATGTTTTGTCGAGCTTTGAATCTATCGATGGCTCTAACACGGGTAACGATATTCTAACAGGGGACGCAAATTGGAATTGGATCAATGGTCGCGGCGGTAATGACTATATCGTTGGTGGCGCAGGATCCGACACGTTGATTGGTGGCGACGGTTTTGACACGGTCAGCTACTATTCCTCAGCTACAGGTGTTTATGTTGATCTTAATTTAACTGGAGTTCAGGCATCGGGGGGCGATGCCTCTGGAGACACTCTGTCGGGCTTTGAAGCGATTGATGGCAGCAACACCAGTGGCGATGTTCTCATTGGTGATGCCAATGGAAATTGGATCAATGGTCGCGGCGGAAATGACTACATTATGGGTGGTGCAGGAGCTGATACGCTCATTGGCGGCAGCGGAGTTGATAATTTTATTTTCTATGCGGGCTTTGGTAAAGACGTCATTCAAGATTTCACAGCGGGCTTGGGTGCAACAGATATTCTTCGCCTTAGTCTGGGTGCAAATTTTGACAGTTTCGCTGAGATTATGGCAGTAGCTACGCAAGTCGGTTCCAATACGGTCATTACAATTGACGCCGCAGACACCATCACGCTTTCGAATTTGCAATGGTCAACCTTAGTTGCAGATGATTTTATCTTTGTTTGAGGTTGCTGTTGTTCAACTTCCTCCGCGACCCCATAAATATTGCTCGGCTGAGACCGGTTGCTGATGGGTTGGGTTTAGACCAATCCACGGGAAATTCATCGTGGGCGGGTTGCGTCTTTGGGATATAAACATATTTAAAATGCTGCCTTAACTGGTCAAGAACCCAGTTTCGAGTAGGTCGGCAGCATGCACCGTCAAATGCTTGGGTGGGATTTTCGGATGGCTCTGGGAGCGGGTTGATTGCGATATCATTGCCATGAGACACGCAAGTCTCAAGAAGCAAAATGCCTGAGCAGCGCTCTGCCATTAAGCGAATTGCGGTCGTCGGATCCGGCAGATGGTAGAGAAGGCCATAAGAATGCACAACGTCAAATCGCTCGCTCATGTCCGCCAATGCTTCTACACCTGCTTCGACTATGGTAATGTTATTTGAATGTGGTGATAGACTTTTGGCAAGATTATTGCGCATTGTGTCTGTGTTTTCAGGGCGAGGCTCTAAAGCTGTAACTTTACAACCACGGTCTAAATAGAACAAACTATGGTCGCCAATTCCTGCCCCGGGCTCCAAGACCGTTTTATTGCTGAGGTTCAATCCTAACGACGCCAAATGTTCAAGACGTCGTTGGTTGTGACGGATGTAAAATGGTGCGTGAAAAATTGCTGAAGGCGAGGAAATATCAAAGATCATAATTTGGGATTCTCCAAAGTCTAAAAGCTGTATTAAATTGGCGTATATCTCATATATTTATTCAAAAGGTTGGATATATGTCTTCCCTTGTACTTATATTTTCGCTTGTTAATAGACCACACATCAATTGTGACAGATTTACCATTGCGCCGCGATAAACATCGGTAAATTCGTAGGGCAAAAAATTATGATCTGCTAGAAACGGGATCGATTCATGAAGGACAGGTCTCGGCTTGCCAAAATAGTTTTCAACCGGGTGAATTGGGCTTTGTAGTCTGGATTAATTTCAGCAAAGGGTTCAAAAAGTTCAAACCGTGACTGCGGAAACACTTTGCACATAACTTCGGTCCAGATGCCATTCAAGCCGCCGGCGTCATAGATTGTAGGGAAATTATATCTGCGAACTAGAATGGTTCGACCAATTGCGGCATCGGATTCACCGTATTCCATTAACTACTCGACTCCGCTCTGTGTAGCCGAAGCTATCACACATCAAATTTTCGAATTTTGGCACATCTCCACGAACCATAAACCCGGTTGCAAATACTTTCGTCGTGAACTGGATTTAATGCGATTGCTGCTGATCAATTCATTGGGTTTGAATTGCGCAAAGCCAATAGAATAGATTTCGTAGTTTCTGTAATCGGCATAATGGTTGTGCTGACCAACCCCAGCTTACCAAGCCAGCGATAGCATAGCCCTCTTTCATTGCCGGTTGCAGCACCTCACGCAAAGTGGCGATGGTCATTTGAACTTCGCTATCATGTCTTTGAGCCGGGAATGGTTTCAACTTGATAGGTATGGGTGGGTTGAAAGAATTGCACTAGGGGTCGTTGGCTGAGGCCGCCCAAAATTGTGAAGTAATACATCTCATAACCGGGCGCTGCCACGCAAGGGTGGTAACCACGATCCAGAACGACCGTTGAGCCATCGACAAGATGATAGGGATCACCAGTCTTGCCGTCTTCGCGCTGGACCAACTGCATTCCAAAACCATTATTAGGCTTGAAGCGGAAATTGTAAGTTTCATCATGACGGGTTTCGAGGGGCAAGCGATCAGTGTCATGTTTGTGCGGCGGGAAACCTGACCAACCGCCTTGCCCAACAGTGAATAATTCTGACCCCAGTAAACGCCCCACTCGGTCTTTGTATTTCGTTCCAAAAATATGTTTGATTTTGCGGTGGGTTTTGGTTTCATCTGAACCATATTGAATTTTGTCAATGTGTGGGACGCGCACCGCGAAGGGTTGAAGTTGCTGATCAAATTTTGCACCGGCAATAAATATTTCTGGTGATTCAAATTTGCAAATAAGTTGCACTTTGCTTGAAGAGGGTGGGTAGACTCCCTCAGGTTCGCCATCCCAGACATCAACACCGCGCTTACCAATTGCACAGAAAGGTTCTCCGTCAAACAAAATATCAATCATTCCCGTGGTCGGCACAATTCCCATTTCATATCTGGGCACTTGATACTCAAAGCTTTGGCCGTGCATGAGTTTAACAATGTTAAAGTAATTCAATGGCACACGTGTGTCGTTCATATCGACATTTGCCCTGTTATAATTGTCATAAGGTGGGATGTGCATGGGTCACCATAAAATTTTGCAGTTTAATTTCGGACGGCATTGCGGGCGCACAGCCTATCCGGGTCACAACGATGGCGGCGGCCGCCGAACCACGGCTTACACAGGATTGGAGGCTCAGCTTGGATTCATGTCTCATCATAAATGCGGCCACAAATGGATCTCCGGCACCCGTTGGTTTAAGCGCGGCTATGGGGAATATGGAGGTTCTAAATTCTGTTTTATTCCAAAAACTTATCGAACCTTTCTCGCCCATTTTGTAAACTATAATTTTGTCGTTGTTTCGAGAAAGTGATTTTGCATACGCCAGCCCGTCGCCATTGGCCATCACGGCAAATTCAACGTCATTGCCGATGATAGTGTCGCAACGGGCTGCTGCCTTGGCATAGATTGTGGCTGCTTCTGTCGAACTCATCCAAGAATAAGGCCGGTAGTCGACATCGATTACTATTTTCAACGCCGCTTTTTTGGCTAGCTCTATCGCCAAGAATTTGGCGCTGCGCGAGGGCTCTAAAGCAAGGCAAGTGCCGGTGATAATAAGTGTATTATAGTCTGTATACGGAATGCTTTGTATATGCGCTTTGTCAATCTGAAAATCCGCGGCCCCATTTCGGTAGATTACTGATTGGTAGTTTTGAATACGGGTCTCTACTACTACCAATGAATTGCGAGCTTCACCCCGCACCGTCAAGATATCTTGGGTTCCGACGCCAAATTTTTTTAGTTCATTCAAAGTGTAGCGACCAACGGCATCATCCGATACCGCTGTAATCAAATCAACATCACCACCCAACCGCGCTATTCCTGCCGCAATGTTTGCCGCCGAACCGCCGAGAGCAGCTGAAAACATCAGAGCATCTTCGGTTCGGGTACCCGGGGGATACGCATAAAGATCAAGGCCCGCCCCACCCAAAACAAGAAATTCATGTTTACTGCTTATATTTTCCACTATTTTTCTGGAGTGAACTTAGTTACGCTGGCGTCCAAGTGCAAATGAATTGAAAAGTGCTCTATGTCAAAAATTGGAATTGGTATTGTCGGTGGCGGTTACATGGGCAAAGCCCATGCTGTTGCCATGAATGCTGTCGCCGCGATTTTTAATACAAAGCTGCGCCCCAGTTTAGAAGTGTTGTGCACCACGACCCAGAATGGTGCCGCTGAGAAAGCCCATCAATTTGGTTTTGCGCGATCGACTTCAGATTGGCGCCAATTGGTCGACGATCCCGCCATTGAAGCGGTCATCATTGCGTCTCCCCAAAACACGCACCGCGAAATTGCTCTGGCTGCTTTTGAAAAAAAGAAACATGTTTTCTGCGAAAAACCACTAGGGATGGATTTGGCCGAAAGTCGCATTATGCTGGCTGCTGCGGAGAAAAGCGGTTGCGTTCACATGACTGGTTTTAACTATATCAGAACTCCCGCCTCGCAACTGGCGCGTCAAATTATTCACTCTGGAGAGATAGGCCGAATAACCTCATTTCGTGGCGAGCATACGGAAGATTTTTTGGCAGACCCCGATGAACCCTTTAACTGGCGTTGCCAAGGCCGCGCTAGTGGCAACATGGGTGATCTTTCTCCTCATATTATCAATGCCGCTTTTGCTTTAATTGGCCCCATTGAATCGCTCCTTGCTGTTATTGAAACAGTCCACAAAACACGGCCCTCACCGCAAGGTCCGCAAATCGTTACCAATGACGATCAAGCGCAAATTATGTGTCGCTTCGAATCTGGTGTGATCGGATCGTTGTTCATCAGCCGTGTCGCTACAGGCCGCAAGATGGGATATATTTATGAGGTCTTCGGCACCAAAGGTGCGTTGCGTTTTGATGGTGAAGACCAGAATGCGCTTTGGCTTTATAAGGGCGATGCCAAGGCTGATCGCCAAGGGTTTACTAAAATTCTGACGGGGCCGCTTCATCCTGATTATAAGCCCTTCAGCTTGGGGCCTGGTCATGGCACGGGCTATCAAGATCAAATTACAATCGAAGCCAAAGATTTTCTAAATGCTATTTTTGATAGAAAATCGCGGTGGCCAACATTTGAGGATGGATTGTTGGTCAATCAAGTGATTGAAGCCGCTTTTGTGTCGCATGATTTGCGGCGCTGGGTGGATGTAAAGTCGTTATAGGATTGGATTTCAAGATGACAAAATTGAATTGGGGCATGATCGGTGGCGGCGAGGGCAGCCAAATTGGACCGGCGCACCGCATCAGTGCAGCTATGGACGGGCTTTATACAATGGCTGCTGGGGCATTGGATGCCGATCCCACTAAGGGTCGAGATTACGCGCAGCGGCTGGGTGTTGCAGCAGATCGTGCTTATGGCGATTGGCGTGAGATGCTGGCAGGCGAAAAGGGCAGGGCGGACTGCGTTGATTTGGTCACCGTGGCAACGCCTAATTCTACGCATTATGAAATTACCAAGGCATTTCTCGAAGCAGGGATTAACGTGCTGTGCGAAAAACCGATGACCATCACTGTTGAACAAGCCGAAGATATTGTGGCCATTGCCAAGACATCGGGTGCCATTTGCGCTGTGAACTATGGCTATTCCGGTTACGCTTTGGTGCGCCACATGCGGGCCATGGTGGCGCGGGGAGACCTGGGAAAAGTACGCTTGATCAAGGCTGAATTTGCGCATGGTTTTCATGCAGATGAAGCCGATGCAGATAATCCACGGGTGCGATGGCGCTATGACCCCGCATTGGCTGGGATTTCTGCGCAGTTTGCTGATTGTGGAATTCACGCTCTGCATATGGCAAGTTTTGTTTCGGGCCAAGAAGCGAAGGATCTTTCCGCAGATTTTGTATCATGCCTTTCTGGTCGCACACTTGAAGATGATGCCATGGTCAATTTGCGCATGGATGGGGGAGCGGTTGTGCGACTGTGGACCAGTTCAGTTGCCGTCGGCAGTATGCATGGGCTGAATATAAGGGTGTTTGGTGAAAAGGGTGGCTTGCGCTGGGCGCAGGAATGGCCAAACCAGCTCTTCTGGACGCCGCTCAATAAACCTACGATTACTTTGGAACGTGGCGGCCCTGGTTTATCGCCGGAGGCTGACCGTGCTTCGCGTGTGACCATTGGCCATGCCGAAGGGATGCCTCTGGCCTTCGCCAATATTTATGCAGATCTTGCAGAAGTGATTGCGGCCAAGAAGCAGGGCCGGGCGATTAATCCGCTGGCCAATCATTATCCAAAAGTTGTTGACGGATTGAGGTCTATTGCGGCAATTGCCGCTGCCGTTAAATCAGCCAAGGCGCATGGCACATGGGAAGATGCAAGGCCGCCATCTTTGCGATGACGGTTTTTTCGTCGCGTGATGGTAAATGATGGAAATTAGTTTGATTGTGCTTTCTGCTGGACAGACAATCGTGGCTTGTGGGATGCAGGGCTTTAATTTTTGGAGAGTCTGATGAAAGCTAAATTGGGCATGTCGCCAATTGCGTGGTGGAACGATGATTTGGTGGAGCTGAGCGATGACGTGTCGCTTGAAGAATGCCTACGGCAATCGCGCAGCGCTGGTTTTACGGGCATGGAATTTGGCCGACGTTTCCCGAAAGACCCCACTGTGATGCTGCCGATTTTAAAGGCCGCAGACGTCACTTTGTGTGGCGGCTGGTTTTCAGGGCTTCTTGTTGATGGTGAGCTTGCGGCTGATAAAGACCGCATTTTACCCATGATTGAATTGTTTAAAGCCGTGAATGCGCCTTGTATTGTTTACGGTGAAACGGGTCGGACAATTCAGGGTGATCGTTCGCGTCCGCTGGCCACAAAAGCCGTACTTTCTGAAGATGAAATGAAAGTCTATGCGCGCAGGGTCACTCAGTTTGGTGAATGGTGTGCAGAGCAAGGGATGCCGTTGTCACTGCATCATCACATGGGCACCGTGATTGAGACAGAAGCCGAGCTTGACATGTTTATGAAGTATTCGGGTTCTGGCATTCCGTTGTTGTTGGATGCAGGCCATTTGGCTTTTGCAGGCGGCAATGTTTTGCGCGCCATTGATAACCATCACAACCGTATCAACCATGTGCATGTGAAAGATGTGCGAATGGACGTGATCAATAAATTAGACCGTTCGCAGCAATCATTCTTGGATGCGGTGGCCTTGGGCGCTTTCACCGTGCCGGGTGATGGGTCATTGGATTTTGCGGCCATTGTGCAGAAATTTGCCGATTATGGTTATGAGGGGTGGTTTGTAGTCGAAGCCGAGCAAGATCCCGTGAAATCACCTCCATTAAAAATGGCCCAGATTGGCCATAGGGAACTGATGCGGGTGATGACGGCTGCGGGTTATACCGTGGTGGCTTAAGCCTTACTCAAAACGAAATCCCATTCCACTTCCCAATGGTCGCCTTTGTTTTTGAAATCGGCAATCAGGCTTTCTTTCACGCCGAACACAGCGTCATCTTTCAGCCACGGGCAATCGGGTGTGAATAAGTGAGTGGTGACTGGCTTGTAACCGGGGGCCGACACGATGAAATGAATATGGGCGGGGCGATTGGGGTTTCGGTCTAGCGCTCTGAGCATATCGCCCACGGTGCCATCATAGGGGATGGGGTAGAAGCGTGGATAGGCCGATTTGAAATTGAAGTGGCCTTTAGCGTCGCTGGTGAAAACACCGCGCAAATTATGATCGGGCTGAACGCCCTTTTGCTGCACGTCATAAAACCCATCTTCATTGGTTTGCCACACATCGATTGTAGCTTCTGCAATGGCTTTACCTTTTACATTGCGCACCATGCCGCTGACCAGCAGAGGCTCGCCTTTTCCATCCAAGCAGATATTTGCGCCGTTCGGATAATGCGGCGCGTTGGATACATGGAAAGGGCCGAGTACGGTTGATTCAGTCTCGCCGGTTTGCTTGCGATTGTTGATGGTTTCCACCAACATGGAAATTCCAAGTGTATCTGATAGTAAAATAAATTCTTGCCGCCATTCTGTGCTGAGGTGCCCAGTTTTAGTGAGGAACTCGATGCTATACATCCATTCATCTAAAGTCGGTTCAGCTTCCTTGATGAAGGCGTGCATGTGCTTTACCAGACTATCAACTAAAAATTTCACGCGCTTGTTGGCTTTGGGGCCGGAGCGTGTTTGCACCACTTCAACAGATTTTTTTTCGCTAAAGTAAACTTCAGGTTTTTTGGTGGCCGGTTTTTTCTTAAGGGCCATGATCAATGTCCTAAAATTTGATTGAGAGCATCATGCAAAGTTGCAATTGGATTTTTTGGAAGCGATTTTGCGCGGAAACCGACCACCATATCAGGCCTGACCAGCAAACACCCATTGTCATCAATCTCGCGTATGCGAGCCCAATCGCCAAATGGGTCTTCAATATCGCAGCCGGGGCCGATGGTGATGGCATTGATTTCTAGGCCAATTTTCTTACTGAAATCTTTGGCGGCTTTCACCCAGGCTTCACCGCCAATCGATGTGAGCAAAGTGAATTTTCCTTTGCCGCAAAGATCAACAGTTGCCAATCTCTTGTTGTCTTTTTCCAACCACACATGCGGCACATGTGCGCCCGGCCAAGATGTGGCTTGGTGATAAAGTTCGGCGTCTTTTTTGAATTTTGGCATCACTGTGCCATCGCTCACAACAGCTTTGGATTTGTAGCGGTGGTTCATCTCCACACCGTGGCAATCGAACTCATATTTTTTAAAGGCGATGGCCTCGCGCAATTTTTCGCGGCGCATTGCACCTAGTGGCGTGGCTTCCTTTCGTGATTCCATATTAGCTTTCATCAGCTTAGGATCATTGGTGGAGAGTAGACCCAACGCTTCAAAAATAGGGCCAAATTCGCCAATGGATTTATTAGCGCGGTCAACGATTTGCTTTCCGATGGGTGCGCGTTCTACGTTATAGGAGTCGAGCAATTTAGGCGTGGCTTTGCCGCGCAACACATGAGCCATTTTCCAGGCGAGATTATAGGCGTCTTGGATCGAAGTATTGGAGCCTAAGCCATTGGACGGAGGGTGACGATGCACGGCGTCGCCCATACAGAACGTGCGGCCTTTGGCATATTTCTCCGCGTGCATGTGGTTCACGGTCCACGTGGAAACCGACTTCACTTTCACAGGCACAGTTTTTTCGCCGATTAAACTATAAACAACATTTTTGGCGAAGGCTTCAGTCACTTTTGGAGCGGGTTGGTTGATGTCGTAGCCCCAGATAATCAACCATTCATTCCACGGCCTGACCATGCGCACCACGCCCATGCCAATGCCCCCGACATTTGAACCCGGTTGCAACACCCAATAGAGAACGCTGGGACGATGAGCCACATATTTGGAAAGATCTGCTTCAATGATAATGTTGATGGAACCGCCCACCCCCATTTTGCCCTTCATCGGCAGCTTGATATTTTCAGCAACAGCGGAATTTCCACCATCAGCGCCGATTAAATATTTGGCGCGGATTTCAAACTCCTCCCCCAAGACGCGGTCGCGCACTTTGGCGGTGATGCCAGTTTTATCCTCGGTGTGGGAAATGTATTCGGTGGACAATCGCGCTCTCGTACCGCGCCCACAGGCTGCGCCAAATACGATGGGTTCCAATAGGTTTTGCGGGAGGTCATTCATGTGGGTGGGGCTGGCCAATTTGTGGCGGGCAGCCGATTTTGCATCCGTGCCCCAGGTGCGCAAACGACCTAATTCTTCGCCTGCCAGGCTGGTGCAAAACACGTTATTGCCCATGAGGTCATTACCCGTTGCATACATCATGCACTGGTCTTCAAGGCCCAGATCCCGCATCACTTCCATGGTGCGCTGATTGGTGATGTGGGCGCGCGGCGTATCAGACAGCCAGCGATATTTGGTGACTAAACTGTTCTCAATGCCATAGCTTGATAGTAAGGCGGCCATGGTGGAGCCTGCTGGGCCAGAACCCACAATTAGAACTTCAGTTTCGATCATTTCAATCTCCATTCATTCATTGGGTCTGCGACCATAATAGGCATTTTCAAGAAGTTTGCGAATGCCCTGACGGGTGAGAGCTTGCGGATTGGAGTAGGGGTTTGCTGCAGCGAGGTCGGCGGCTTTGTCTAAATCAGTTTCATTCATGCCGAGGCTTTGTAAGCTGGTTGGTGCGCCGAGGTTTTGAGCCAAATCATAAAGGCCTTGTGCCGCTGAATTTGTATTGAGGGCTACTCGAATGCGCTCCATAGCAGCGGGAACCGCCGGAGCATTGTAAGCAGTGGCATGAGGGAGAATGACGGTGTGGGTTTCGGCGTGGGGCAAATTGAATGTGCCACCTAAGACGTGGCAGAGCTTATGATGAAGTGCCATCGAAACTGAGCCTAACACCGTGCCGCAAAGCCACGCGCCATAGAGGGCTTGTTTGTGATCGTTGTTTGGCAGGGCGGCGGCTAATGCGCGAATTCCTTCTACTGCCATAAGCGAGACGATGGGGTTGCCATCCACGGCGTATAAACCTTCCACCGCATGGGCGATGGCGTTCATGCCAGAAGTGGCTGCAAACTTCGCGGGCAATGAGGCGAGTAACGTGGGGTCATAAATTACAGTTTCAGGCTGGATTTTATGATCGCGCTTGGTCGTTTTTCCAACTTTGGTGGTTTCACCCAAAATATTTGTCATCTCGGAACCCGCATAACTTGTGGGGATGACCAGTTGCGGGCAATCGGTGCGTAAGGCGATGGCTTTGCCGAGGCCAATAGCTGAGCCACCACCGAGTGCGACTATTCCATCAGATTCTCGGTCATGATAAAATGCGAGAGCGCGTTCCGTGTCGGCTACTGGTGTATGCATTTTTGCACCATCCCAATGCGACCCCTGCAGCATGGTTTTGATTACTGCGCCGAGTGTTGATTGTTGTTGTCCCGTCACTACCATAGGCCGTTTCATATTCAGGAGCGTCGACTCGGCTTTCACAACATTCAAATGATCCACGTCGAAAATAACGCGCGTGGGCAGGCCTTGATAAGTGAAGGATTTAGAATCCAACTTTGTCTCCCCCTTTCAAAGCGAGAATATTTCTCGCTTCATCCGGCGTGGCGATTTCCAATCCGAGCTCTTCTATGATGCGGCGGATTTTTGTGACTTGCTCCGCATTGGAGGTGGCGAGTTTGCCTTTGCCGATATAGAGACTGTCTTCTAAGCCCACGCGCACATTGCCGCCCAACATGGCGGCTTGGGTGCAGAAATTCATTTGATGACGGCCGGCCGCCAACACCGACCAGTGGTAATCTTTGCCAAACAATTTATCTGCAGTTTCTTTCATGAACATCAGATTGCGCATGTCAGCACCGATGCCCCCCAGAATTCCGAAAATCATTTGCACAAAGAAAGGTGGCTTGACTGCGCCTTTGTCTACAAAATGCGCTAAATTATAAAGGTGGCCCACATCATAACATTCATGTTCAAAGCGCGTGCCATGAGTTTCGCCCAAGTCTTTAAGAATTCGTGCTATATCTCTGAAGGTGTTGCGGAAAATGAAATCATCTGTGCCACGTAGATAAGGCTCTTCCCACGAATGTTTCCAGTCTTTGTAACGATCAGCTAGAGGAAAAATTCCAAAATTCATGCTGCCCATATTGAGTGAACACATTTCCGGTTTGGCCATGAGCGGTGCTGCGAGGCGTTGGTCCACCGTCATGTTGAGGCCACCACCCGTGGTGATGTTCAACACTGCATTACAGTTCTGTTTGATGCGAGGCAAAAAATCCATGAAGACTTTTGGGTCTGGTGTGGGCCTGCCGTCTATAGGATCACGCGCATGCAGATGGATAATCGCCGCACCCGCTTCCGCAGCGGCGATGGATTGCGTGGCGATTTCATCGGGAGTGATGGGCAGTGCATTTGACATGGTAGGTGTGTGAATGCCGCCGGTGATCGCAACAGAAATGATAACTTTGCCAGCCATGATTAATCCTTAAAGTTGGTACGGTAGCCAACGGGGAACAAGGCGATGTTCCACCGTTTCGAGATGTAACCCCAGATGCCTTTTGGTGCTCTTAGCATGATGATAATTGCGTGAGCGCCGAGGACCATCAAATAGATTGACCCCAAGATAGCGAGATATTCACGCAGCATGAAATAAATAATAGTGCCGAGGATGGGCCCTGCGCTGGTGCCGATGCCGCCGATTACCACGATGAAAATGACGAAAGCTATCCAATCATTCACGCTAAAGGCCGCATCAGGTGAGATGCGCAGTTTTTGTAAGAAGATGATGCAGCCAACCATTGATGTGAGTGCTGCCACAGTAATGTATACCGCCAGCAAGGGTGGCAAAATATCTTTGCCTAATGGGCGATTTAAAATTCGGCGCTGCAAGGCATAGCCAAAAGCTGCCATGATGGTCACGACGACAATGAGCGACGCGAGAGGATGCAGACCTGTAACGTGAACAATAGCCCAAGCCACGTAAGAACCCAGAATAATCAAATCGCCATGGGCGATGTTGACGAGGCGCATCACACCAAAGATCAGCGATAGGCGAGCGGCAAACATTGCGTAGATTCCGCCCACCAAAATACCTTGCTCAATTGCATTGAGCCAATCCATTACCCAGGTTCCAAAATAGGCAGCAGAGATTTGGTCACGGATGAAGGCTTTGGGTGCCCCTTCGAGAGACACGCGTCCTTCCTGCATACAGATGAAATGGCTGGCCGCACCCAGCGCGCGCGTCACATCTTGCTCAACGAGAATGGCACTCATGCCGCCTGCGGTGATGCGGGGCAGCTGTTCGTAAATGTCTTTAATCGCTATGGGGGCAAGGCCAAGGCTCAGCTCATCGAGAAGAATAAGATCAGGGTTTGACATGAGGGCGCCGTAGCGTTTGTTTAAATTTTTAAGTGAAAGAATGGCCATACAGAGGTGAAGTCGAGCGCGGTGTCGCGCTCGACTCTCTTTCAAATTAGTTGAGAAGCTTCAGCTTTCCGCCGATTGAAATCTCGGGGTGCTGTACATTTGTCGTGATTACCAATTCCAATTTGCCGTTATTGCGTTGCCATTGGCCACCAACCAGCGGCGTTTTTGTCACATTTTTAACGGGGCCATTCTTCCAATTCACGGGGCCTACAATGGTTTGCAAATCCGTTGCGATAACGGATTCTATGATGGATTCAGCGCTTGATAAATCTTTGGTGCGCTTAATTACATCGAACGCCACTTCAAAAATAGCATGGCTGAAACCAAGTGTTGCGGTCCATGGTTTACCGCTGGCTTTCACATAGCTGTCGGCCAAAGCCTGAGCACTTTCGCCTGTGAGGCTCGACTTGAAGGGATAGGTGGGTGTCCACCACACTTCCGTTGTCAAACCGTCACCGCGATCACCCAAAGCATCAACCGAAGCTGGAACTAGCAAGGCTTTACCAATGGTCACAACCTTTGGCGCGAAGCCTTGTTGTGCCGCTTGGGCCCAGAAGGTTGCGAAATCCGGCGGGATCATCACGCCAGTTACGATTTCTACGCCTGCGGCTTTGAAGGCGGTAATTTGTGATGTGAAGTCGTTGCTCAATGGTTGGTAGCGGCCGGGGTCGAGCCAGTCATAGCCTGCGGCTTTTAAGGGGCTGGGTAGACCATGGTCTTTATCACCCCAAGCATTGCCATCGGCATCATTGGGGAACAAGCCACCCACCTTTTTAGCAACACCGGATTGATCCCAAATGCCAACAAAATTGGCAATAATATCTTCAAGGCCCCAGAAGAAATGATAGGTTGAGGTGAAGCCTTTTGCCGGGTCACCGCCACGGCCGAAAAACCAAGGCTGCCACGGGCAAGTGGTGGAAATACAAGGCGTGCCGTTGAGTTCGGCTTGATCGGCCACCGGGTTTGTGGTGTCTGGCGTGTCTTTGGTGATGAGCAAATTCACCTGATCTTTGTTGATGAGATCCGCGGCCAATTCAGCAGCGCGGTTTGGGTTTGATTGCGAATCTTTGATAATCAGCTCGATTTTTACAGGTGCACCATTATTGGTGAGGCCATTCATCGATTTTTGAATTCCGGCGATAATCCAGTCTTGCGCTTCGCCAAAACCAGCCAGTGGCCCCGTGAGCGGGCTGACCACGCCGACTTTAAAAGTGGTCGCAGCCTGCGCTAGAGTTGAAGCCAGAACAGCAGGTGCTGCAACGGCCGCAGCACCGATTTTTAGAGTTTGTCGGCGATTAAATTTTGTCGGTTTCATTTTTGAATCCTCCAAGTTTTTTTCGTTGATTGAAGCGTAGATTTCCTGTTTTCGCAAGTCTCTTAGTGTGTTGTATCTCTTGTCACTTGACGATCCATGACGGGCAGGAGATCCGCCAAATATCCCATTTTTTCGGTGGCATGGTGGTGCAGCCTTTTGGCTAATCGAAAGGCCTACTAACAGCAGTTGTTGAAAACGCGGGAAGAGTTGTTGGTTACGTTATATAATTTCTGATCGCTAAGTTTAGAGGCGTGTAATTGATCTGGATTTGCCAGGCTGCGTATACGGCCCTGAAACAAACAGGGATTTTATGACACAGCCAATTCTCATGTGGTTCAGGCAAGATTTGCGCCTTGCTGATAATGCGGCTTTTATGGCAGCTGCGGCCAAAGGCCCAGTGGTGGCGCTTTATATAGTGGATGACGAAACTCCTGCAGCGTGGCGCTGGGGCGGGGCCTCGCGCTGGTGGCTGCACCAGAGTTTGGAGAGTCTCTCAACCAAAATACCATTGGTTTTGCGCAGAGGGCGGGCCGACCAAGTGATTGGCGAAGTGCTGCGCGAGACGGGTGCCACGGCTTTACATTTTACGCGGGATTATGCGCCATGGTCTGCTTGGTTGGAAAAAACCATCAAAGACAATTGCGAACGAGATGGTGTGAGTTGTCATCGTTATGGCGGATTTTTGCTGTACGAGCCAGAAGCCATTCGCAACGGCGCTGGCGAGCCCTATAAAGTTTACACTCCGTTTTCACGGGCCTGTTTTTCGTCCGGTGAGCCACGCCCGCCCAAGCCTGCGCCCCAGTTTAAATTGGATGCGCATCAGTTGAAATCTGACGATTTGTATTTGCTCCCCAGTCAACCAGACTGGGCTGGTGGATTGCATGAGCATTGGCAACCTGGAGAAGAGGGTGCCGCTCAGCTTCTGACGCGCTTCATAGATGAGGCGCTGATTGACTATGCCGATGGCCGCGACCGCACGGATAGACCTTTTACTTCTCGCCTATCAGCACACTTGCATTGGGGTGAAATTAGCCCCCATCACATTTGGGCAGTGACGCGCAGTGCCATGGCGCGAACTGGTGGCGCTTTGGACCGGAGTGGCGAAAAATTTCTGAAGGAAGTTTTGTGGCGCGAATTTTCTTATCATTTGCTGCATCACTTTCCGCATTTTCCGGATCATCCGTTCAAGCCTGAATATGCTGATTTCCCGTGGGTTGATGATCCCGCTTCTTTGAAACTTTGGCAAAAGGGTGAAACGGGTTATCCCATAGTCGATGCGGGTATGAGAGAGCTGTGGCACACCGGCATTATGCATAACCGCGTGCGCATGGTGGCGGCTTCTTTCCTGATCAAAGATTTGCTGATCCCCTGGCAAGAAGGCGAGCGCTGGTTTTGGGATTGTCTGGTGGATGCCGATATTGGAGCGAACTCTGCCAGTTGGCAGTGGGTGGCAGGCTGTGGTGCTGATGCCTCGCCTTATTACCGGGTTTTTAATCCGGTATTGCAGGGCATTAAGTTTGACCCAGAGGGCGACTATGTGAAGCGCTGGGTGCCAGAACTTCGGGCTGTGCCACGAGAATTCATCCACACGCCATGGGAGATGGCGGTGCCGCCCAAGGCCTATCCTAAGCGAATGGTCGATCATGCTTTGGCGAGGGACCGCGCACTTGAGTCGTTTAAGAAAATCAAGAAAGGAGAGTGGTCACCAAAAACTCACGTCGACTTGGCTTAACCGTCCGCCAATTCTGATCGGTGAAACTTTCAGCGCCAGTCCGGTTTTATCATCGGTCTCCACAGCTACGCCGCACACGGTAGCGGGCCCCTCGGCTGGTCGCATCCGTTCAACTGGAAGTTTGCGCAGGAAACGTTGCAGTGGTTCGGCTTTATCCATGCCGATGACTGAATCATAATCACCGCACATGCCTGCGTCCGTCATATAGGCTGTACCATTCGGCAGAATTTGATGGTCTGCTGTCGGGGTGTGGGTATGAGTGCCGACGAGGAGGCTGGCTCTGCCATCAACAAAATGCCCCATGGCCATCTTTTCACTGCTGGCTTCAGCGTGCATATCGATGAGGATGGCGTCGCAATCGTGACCGAGGCGGCATTGCTCCAATTGGCGGTCTATGGCGGGGAAGGGATCGTCGAGCACCGGCTCGATCATCACCCGCCCCATAGCGTTGATCACCAACACGCGCTGACCCTTGGCTGTTTCCACCATGGCTGTGCCCCGACCGGGGCAACCTTGCGGCCAGTTGAGAGGGCGGAGCATTTGGGATTCACGCTCGATGAAGACGAGGGCTTCGCGTTGGTCAAAGGAGTGATTACCAAGGGTCACCACATCGGCACCCGCTTCGCGCAGCTTCAGATAAATTTCTTCGGTGATGCCAAAGCCATGGGCAGCATTTTCTCCATTTATGACAACAAGATCGGGCTTGTAACGTTCACGCATGATAGGGAGTTGTTCGTAGACAGCTTCGCGGCCTGATTTTCCCAACACATCGCCTAAAAATATTAACCGCAAAGACAAATCTCCCAAAGATTGAGAGGTGTCATGAGCGGAGTTTTCGGTTGTGTCAAATCATCCGCAATTGCTGGCCCATGTCGAGGCCTGGGAAAATGGTGCTAGTGAGTTTGTCCGGCGTTAGGTCATAAAAACTGGCCAAAGCCCAACCGATATAGCGGCGCACATCGTCGGTGGGATTCAGGTCACGGCCTTCGAACAGTTTATCGTCGGCCACACCCGGCCAGCGAGTGGTGATGATTTTGCCGCCCTGGCCGCCCGCCATCAGTCCGCCTGCAAAAAACGCTGCACCGCCGGTGCCATGATCGGTGCCGCCGGTGCCATTAAAATGCGCCGTGCGGCCAAACTCACTGGCGACCACCACCAGCGTGTTGGCCCAAACCTCGCCCAATTCAGCTTTCAATGTGGTGATGGCATCGGACAGTTCTGCAAGGCTCTTTTTCAGGTTGTTGGTTTGTTGGGCGTGAGTGTCCCAGCCATAAAGTGAAAAAGCGGCAATGCGGCAATCTTGTTTGAGCATTTTGGCGGCGAGTGCAGCCACTTCATGGGTGGCACTCGCGTGGTCAGGATTGCTTTTATCTGGCTTTTCGGTGCCGGTGGCTTCGATGCTGTCGAGCACTGACTTATAGGCCGGATCATTTTGATAAAGCAGCTGCAAAAACTGCGTGCTATCGGCCCAGAAGCTGAGATCGGATTTTGGATAGACGTTCAGCGTTGGGGCAGGACCGCGCATGATATAAGATGCACCTGTGCCAATATCGGCGGCAAATTCCACTTTGCGGCCTCCGAGCAAAGTGATGAGCCGATTAACCCAGCCGGATTCCAAATTGCTGTGATCATCTGCGCCGCGTTCTAAGAAATCCTGAGCATCAAAATGGCTGCGGGCGCGATAAGGTGTGGAGACACTGTGCACCACGCTGAGCTCCTTTGCTTCAAAAAGCGAATGCAACGGCTTTAGGGCATCATTGAAAGCGAAGAAATTATCAACGGCGAATGCCGGCGCTGGGGCGATGAGTTCTGTATTGGGTCTTAATAATTTGAAGGCGGGGTCGCCCCAAGGCTGCACCGCATCAAGGGAATCCATACCGCCGCGTTGGATGATGACAACCAAGCGCTTATCCATGGCGGTGGCGGCCAGTGTGAGAGAGGGCAATAGAGAGTAAAGGCCAGACGCTGCTGCGGCATGAAGAAGATGGCGGCGGTTGATCAACATCACATTATCTCCGGTTGAAGTCTGGGCTGGCCAGAACGAGGCCGATGGATTGCAAACGATTGCTGGCAAGTTTTATGGTGCTGCGCGTATTGGGTGTCATTAATGGGCCCAAAGCTGCTTCAGCGAATATGAGGGGGTCGACGTCCTGGTAGTGCCGCACAATGGCCGGAATGAGTTTTAGTCGCGCTGTTATGATAGTGGGTGAAATCCAAAAGGCGGGGTCGTCGGGCCAGCCTTTGGGACTGGGCGCTTTCCATAGCTGCTGGGTTAAATTTTGCATAGCGCCCGAAGTGATGGGGTTTGGTTTCTCGGCACCATCTTGCTTTTGTTGTTCATCGAAGGCGTGGGCGCGTAGTGGAGAGGCACGGAGAGCGCTGACGAGGAATTCAAAATCAGTTCGGTTTTGAGCACCGAGAGGGGCGCTTGCATCGTTGAGCGCCAACATGGTGTGATAGACCTCAACCAGATTGCCTTTGGAACTTAGAAAGACGTCAGCGATGGCTTTGGCGGCTGCCGCACTTTGTGGGCCAAAGAAATGCCGCGCCAGTTTGGTGCCAATGAATTTTGCTGTCGCCGGATGCTTGGCCAAAGATTCAAATGCGGCATAGGTATCTTCGGGGTTTGGCCTATCGCCGCCAAATGATTGTCCAAGAAGAGTTTTTGCTCCAGGCTCGGCGCGGTTTGGTGTGAACTGCACCTCGCCTTGATCTTTGGGAATGTGCCATCCCGTTAGAATTTTAGAGAGGGCAATCACATCCGCTTGCGCATAACCACCATCCACGCCCAAGGTGTGAAGCTCTAAAATTTCACGGCCTAAGTTTTCATTGAAGCCTTTTCCGGTGCGTTGGCCGGCTTTTGAATGAGGGCCGATGGATTCATCAAGATTAAGATACGAAACCATAGCCGGGTGCAGTTCGGCAGTGATCAGCAAGTCTGAAAAATTGCCAAAGATTTTTTGCCGTAGGCTGGTTTCGTAGAGGCCGCTGATGGACCGCAGAATCTGCTTGCCTTTGCCCAAACAAAAATGATTGGCCCAAAAGGCAGCCAAACGATTGGTAAACATCGCATCGCTGGATGCAGCATTTTTAATTTCAGCGTCGAGGTCAGCCAGTTCATAGTCACGGAACAGCTCTTGCAGTTTTTTCTTTTCCTCAGGAGCGCGACCGGAGTCCTTATAGGCTTTTTGCTGGGCCCGTTCTGCCAAGATGCGCACGCTGAGAACTTGGTCAATGGATGGGTCCGGCGTGGGCAGCGTTTTTAACTCATTCGCAGGATCAAAAGATTTGTTCGGCATTGCACCAAAGCCAAATCGAAATGCTGTGATATAGTCGCTCTCGGACATTTTCTCATCTCCTGCATAGCATCGTCATAGGACGCCGCACCGATAGATTTCCGTCGTTGCGACACAAATACGACTGCGTTGATGAAGATGTTGGCGACGACGGGTTAGGGTTTGAACACTTCTTTTTCAGTCATCACATAATCGAGTGGTTGATCATGCTCACCTACGGGCACGTGATCAACTTCTTGCGCTGCATAGCCCACACCAATAGCGATAATTTTTTTCCGTGCACGGAGCTTTTCCAAGGTCCGGTCATAAAATCCACCACCATATCCCAAGCGAAAACCTTGGCGATCAAAGCTGAGCAGGGGGATGATGAGGACATCCGGTTCCAAAAGTTCAGCATCTTTTGGAGGCCGTGGAATGTTCCAAACACCAGGGATGGTGGGCGCACCGGGCAGCCAACGGCGAAATTCCAATGGCAAGCCTGCTTCCAGCACGATAGGCAGACACGTGGTCCAGCCTTCGCCTGCGAGTTTTCCAAGCAGCGGTCGCGTATCAATTTCAGATTGATAAGGGTAAAAGGCGGAAATAATCTGAAGGCCAATTTTCGGTTGAACAGGAAATGGGTGCGCGGCCAAGAGCAACGGTGCAGTTGCGCTCATTTCCGCATGAGCGAATCTACGAATCGCGGTGGCCGCGATACGGACCTGTTTTTTGATTTGAACAATAGTCTCAGTCATGCCCTGCATTAGCAGGACCAGACCAAAAGAAAAAGTGGCGTGCCACCATGTGCCGTGGGAACTTGCGATCCCTGGTCCCTACTTACGTAGGTGGGGGCCGTGTGAATCAGACCACGGTCTGGCTCAGGGACAGCTCCCTAAAGAATCGATTATAGGCCCTGGGAAAAATGGTTCCTCACCTGCAGGGCAGCAACGCCGAGCAGATATGTAGGGTTTAACGGCCCAAATGTCCATGCTTCGTTACGGGCTAGTTAGCCTTCGTTGCATGAGCCATCGAAAAGAGTGCCAAAGGGGCATGTGGTTGGAGGCACTGTGGTTGGAGCCACTGTGGTCGGAGCAACTGTCGTTGGTGCCACGGTGGTCGGGGCCACGGTGGTTGGTGCCCCGGTGGTCGGGGCAACCGTTGTTGAAATTTTTGCCTTTGCTTTGTTTTGCGCGTGAGTCGTGAGCGTTTGGTTTACACCTTGGATGTCAACCATGCGATTGCGTGGGTCATCTTCGCGGTGGCGGCGGATGAGGGATTTGCCGCCTTCTCCACCGAAGTAGAATGTGATGCCGGCATTGACAGCTACATAATCATCTTCGCCAATCTTGGCGTTAAGGTCGAGGCTGATTGGATCAGCCACTTGATATTCTAACCCAGCGCGTAGGAAGCGACTATCGCCCACAATCGTGGCACCCACAGACAAGCGCAAATCGTCGATTGGATAAAAGGCTGCGTCAGCAAAGACAAAACCATTACTGCTGGAGCCTAAGCCGTTTACATCGATATTGGCAAAACCGCCCCAAGCTTCGAAGCTGAATTGTCCGGCATAGAGCTCCGCTTCAGGGCCGACGGCCCATACATTAGAACCTGCGCCACTAAAATAACCGCCGGTAACACCCAGCAAGTAGGCGTTAGGATCACGGGTGAAAGCGTGGGCCACACCGCCAAATGTCGTGTTGCTTAATTCCTGTTGGAAACCTGCATCCAACTGCAGGCCAAAATCACAACCAATAGGCAGCGAGAGCGAGCCAGAGGCACCGAATGCGCCACTCGCATTGTTTGTGTTATTGTCGGCAATGCCGCCATGCACGTTAATTTTGCCATTCAAACTCGAAACGGCGCAGAGATCGCCTTTAGGACTGACATCAGCGGCTTGCACAACTATTGTTTGGCTGAAAAACGCAAAAACGAAAGCTGAACTGGTGCTCAGTAGCGAAATTTTAAACGACATTGCCATACCCCAAAACGCCCCCGTCTAGAATTAATTGATTCTTAACAAAGGCTTTGCGAGTCCGGTAGTGCAAAAATGCAACGAAGTGAACATTTGTGAGGATTGTTAACATAAACGATTCAACTTATAGCTGTAGAGATTGCTAACTTAGGAGGCCAGCCACGCTCGGCATAGACATCGGCAATGGCTTTGTCGGCGATATCTTTTCCCAGCAGTTCCTGGAAATGGGCAATCATATCTGTCGTGTCCCAACCCAATTCGTCAAAACCAATCAAAGCATTGCGGATGCGGTCTTCCCAGTTGTTGGGATATTTAATGCCCATGGGTCGGCCAAACCGGTGCAACCAAATCAAGAAGGGTAGGCAGAGGATTTTGCCACCGCGCGCTCTGAATTTGCCGTGCATATAAACTTCTTCGCCCCCAAAGCCGCGAAAATCTGCATTGAAGCTGGGCCATATGGCTTTGCGGCAGGCGAAAATGCCCATGCCGTGGGCTTCAATTTCAAAGGGCGGATTATCGGCACTGAGACCACGCGGATCTGTGTGCCATTTTCCTAACATACCAGAAGACCACTTATCGGTTTTCCACTGGGTCGTGAGTGTCTTCAAATCATCACTGACCATGGGACCGTGATGGAGATCAATGGTGTTGGGATTTGCTATAAAATAATCCAGCAATCTTTTTAAGCTGCCCGGCGCAAACATCACGTGGCAATCCATGCACAGCACAAATTCGCCATTTGCTTCAGTGAAAACGCGTTCTTTAATGGTGGTGCCCACCACATCATTGACCGGGATATAACGCAAGTTTGGAATGGCAGATTCGAGTTTTTTTAATTCCTCCGCACACGGACCATCGGGGTGATTGTCGATGATCACAAATTCAACATCGTCGAGAATTTCAGGATGAAAAAGCCTGATCGATTGAATGCTGAAATAGACGCCGTCATAATCATCATAGGTGGCCATGCCTATAGTGAGCTTGCAGTTGATCACGCGGTCACTGCGAGCCGGGATAGGGAATTTGGTGACAAGTGGCACTGGTGCTTGCGGCATGAAGGACACGAATTTATCAAAGGCCAGGGGCGACATGGTGTTGCCCAGCGCCAGCCGCAGCAGATGATCCAAGACGCCATCTAATTGCTCGAAATTGGAATAGGTGAGGGTGATCGTCGGCGTGTGATGGGCGAGCCGCGTGAGGGCCGCGTCATCAATGCCTGTTTGATTGTCACGCAGCAAGGCGATGGCTTCAGGAGCATTTATTTTTTCGAGGTGGAGTTTTGCGCCTTCGATATAATTTAGAAAAACTACCACACCGCTGTTGACGGGCTGCGGCGTGTGCCATTCGGGTTTGGGTGCAATGTAAAAATTGTCCCCTAATTTCGCCATGGGGGCGGAACCAAAATCTGGCAGAGCCGCCAAGTGCTGCGCTCCGTCAGTTGGAAATTGCAGAGGCCCGGCCAATCCGCAAAGCTTTTCACCCAATGAAATTTTTTGATCGGTCACATAGGTAAAGCCTTTTTCGATCAACCATGCCGCAATTGAAGATTTGCCGTAGCCCACAAAGAGGGCGGCGCGGCCATGCATGGCTATAGCACTGGCATTTAATGTGTTGATGCCAAAAGTTTCATCAAGCAGCGTCAACACATGGCGCAACAGGGCCCCGCGTTTGAAGCCACTTTCAATTTTATGACTCCCAAACTTAATAGCGAATGTTCCGTCATCTTCAACCAAAATATCTAGATTAATATGACGGTCGGATTTCTGATCACTGTTGCCTAAATTGCTGAGAATAGGATCATCCCGCAAAGCTGGCGGCAGGGTGATGCCAATGGTGCAATCGGCGCAGGCAAAAATCATCTTCAGTCTTCAACCCATTTGCGCATCAAGTTGGCGCGAATTTTTAAAACCTCATCGAGCAGGGCGCGATCCGCTTTGCTTTCATGAAGGCTAGCGACGAGATTTTCAAGATCAAACAGAATTTCGCGGTCGTCAGCGTTGCGGATGAAGCTGCGTACCCAACCCACAAAGGCCAGTCTTTCGCCACGCGTCACCGCGCTTACATGGTGCAGTGTTGTGGCTGGATAGAGCACAAGGCTGCCTGCAGCGAGTTTCACTTCATTATCGCCATCATGACTTTCAATGACGAGTGCGCCACCATCGTAAGTTTGTGGATCGCTGAGGAAGAGCGTGAATGATAAATCGGTTCGGGTGCCGCCCATCAACGGATCATCGACATGAGTGCCGTAAGCCATGCCGGGCTGATAGCGCGAAACCAAGCTGCGGATGATTGTCTTCGGTTGGCTTGCCGCCTTGAAAACCGGATTGGCCAGCACCGCCGCCTCAATTAATTCGCGCACGGCCTTGGCCACGGTGCCAGTGGCTTGCTCGTTATTTTTAACATCTTTGGCGTGCCAGCCTGCGGTTTGCGCACCACTTTCAAAAGCTTGTGGGTTTGAATGGATCTGATCAACGATGGCCGCGAGCCGGGCGGCATCAAGAATGTTAGCAATGATGTGCGTCATTTTGTATATCCGAGTAAATTAATCAACTATTGCTGTTGGTGCCTTAGCATGTTAGTTCCAAACCATCAAAGGGAGTTTTTGAACGAATGGCAAAGGTTTTAAAGTTTTGGGTGGGGCTTGGTGTGGCGGCGGTTTCGTCAACCTTTGTGGCTGATGCTACGCCACTGGGTGTGAAGCACAGATCACCGCTGCTGCATTTGACTGCGGCTGCCGCAGGGGAGGCCGGTGAAAGCGGCAAAGTCGCCGTTACCGCTGATGATCAGCCGGAATTTATAGCCGATCTCGCTTTGGTTGAAGGCCACATGCGTGTGGGTTTGGAACTTTATAAACAAGGCAAAGGTGATGCGGCCATGGTGCACATGAAGCACCCAGCCGATGAAATTTATAGGGCACTCAAGCCTATGCTTGATGCGCGCAAGGCCAAAGGTTTTGCTGATGAATTGGAAACCCTAAGCATGGCCATTCACAAAAACAATCAGGGCGGCGATGTTGATGCACTTTTCAACGCGATGAAATCTGCCATCGTCAAAACACGGGGCGATGGCGAAGCCGTTTCAGCCCATGCCATGACAGGGGCTGTGCTTATTCTGCTGCAAAATGCAGTCAAAGATTACGCAACGGGTGTTCAGAATGGTGCTGTTACCGTGCCAAAAGAATATCAAGATGCTTGGGGTTTTGTACAGGCTGCCAAAGCAATTATGGCTGATATTAACGCACAAGAACGTGGCGAACACCCCGAGCCTTTGGCTGAAATTGATACTGCACTATCAAGCCTTGATGCTCTGTGGCCAGACCTTACGGGCGAACAGAAAGTGACAGCAGATGGCCATATTCTCGCTGTGGCTGCTGCGAAGGTGGAGCTTGCTGGGTTGTCGATAAAGTAGGCTCAGCCGTAGCGATTGCGCGCTTCTAAGCCAAGTCCAAGACCTACGGCGCCGAATTGATCACCATTGACGATTTCAGCCTGAGGAAAATTATTCGCAATTTGTTGGCGCACCGCAGGGATCATGCTGGTGCCGCCGGTGAAGAACAGAACGTCGATTTTACCAGCGGAAACTCCTGCATCATTCAAACATTTTGTAACTGTGCTTTGCAGCTTGGCAAAAAGCGTTTGGGCGTTATTTTCAAACAGCTGGCGGGTTATTGCGAGTTTTAAATTCTTCTCTACCCAATCAAGATTTGCCACAGCTTTATCAGCGTCTGACAACTGCATTTTCACCTGCTCAACCTCGATCAATAGGCTGTGGCAGCGGCGGTCATTCACGATGTGGATGTAACGTTCTAACAGCTGCGGCTGCTGTGCGTCAAAACGGAGGGACTTCAACAGCGTCATAAATTTCGGCTCATAGAGATTGTGAATGCTGGACCACGTGGAGAGATCCAAAAATGGGGCCACTGGCAATTCCAGACCGCTGGTTTTTTGCAGGCTGCGATAGCCAAAACTGGGCATGAAATAGGCGATGCTGAGGGCGCGATCAAAGTCGGTGCCGCCCACACGGATGCCGGCATTGGCCAATACTTTTTCATTGCGTTGCCCGCCCAAGCGAATGATGGAAAAATCAGAGGTGCCGCCGCCGATGTCAGCGATGAGTGCTAATTTTTCCGTTGTGAGCTGGCGCTCAAATTCGAGAGCGGCAGCCACCGGTTCAAATTGAAACGATACTTCTTTGAAGCCAATCGATTTTGCGATGAGACTCAGATTCTTTTCGGCCAGAGCATTGGCCGCCTGATCATTATCAACAAATTGCACAGGCCTGCCCATTACCACTTGCGTGAGTTCGTAACCCGTTTGCTGTTCGGCGCGATGTTTCAATTCTTTGAGATAAAGAGCGATAATTTCTGAGAACGAAATTTTACGGCGATACACGGGGGTGCGGTCTTGCAGGAGGGTATTGCCGAGAATGGATTTGAGCGAACGCATTAAACGCCCTTGCGCACCATCGACATAGGCATTCACCGCGGCGCTGCCGACCAGAAATGCAGTGTCTTTTTCTTGGCCAAAAAATACCGCGCTGGGAACCGTGGATTTGCCATTCTCAAGCATGATAAGTTCGGGCTGGCCATCGGCACAGACCGCCAGTGTTGAGTTAGACGTGCCAAAATCGAGGCCGCAGGCCGTTATATGCGACATCAGTGTCCAGCCACCGGTTTTAGCAGGTCTACCATATGAAAAAGTGCCATGAGTGAGACCAATCCGGCGATCAACATTACAAATGTTGTAGGGAAAAGGCGAGGTTCCAGCTTGGTTTTAGGGCGCTTCTCAATCCAAGTCATTAAACCCACAATTGCGGCACCGCCGCCTAGAAAGGCGAAGGTCACCCAGAATTCAGTCGTGAACATGATTTTATTTGGGTTTCTCAGATGGTTGACAGGTGGAAAAGCCATGACTATGGTCCGGCCCGAAATCAAGGGGCAAATTCATGCCTCGATATTAGGTGCCATTATGAAAGTTCGTAACTCCCTGAAAGCGTTGATGAAACGCCACCGCGACAACAAGCTTATTCGTCGCAAAGGCCGCGTTTATATTATCAACAAAACGAATCCACGGTTTAAGGCTCGTCAGGGCTAAACTCATTCGGTTGTAAGCCATAACGCCGCGCAAGGTTCTCCTCGCGCGGTTGTTACTTTTTTATGGTGCGGAATGTGGTATTCTTCACGCATGCGTCGATTTGCAACATTTGGAATTCTGTTAGCTTTGGCCTCGCCTGCATGGGCGGAGGATTCGGCTAAGATGCGTGATGCGCAGCTTGATAAGTTATTTGGCCGTTTGCACGAAACCTCAGCCACCCAAAACGCCAATAAAACGGTCGAAGAAATTTGGACCTTATGGGCTCATAATGATTCAGCGACGGCTGAGCTATTGCTGCGCCAAGCCGTGGCGGCGATGAACATGAACGAATATGACGCCGCTGAAAAAACTCTCATTCAATTGATTGAGACTTATCCCAAGTTTGCTGAAGCTTGGAATAAGCGCGCCACGCTTTATTTTATGATGGGCCGTTATAATGATTCACTTATCGATATTCAGCACGTGCTGGACTTGGAGCCCCGTCATTTCGGTGCTCTGGCTGGCAAGGCGATGATCTTGCGGGCGCAAGGCAAAAACATTGAAGCGCTGAAAGTGCTACGCGAGACCCTGGCGATCAATCCCCATATGGATTCGGTGGCGCAAGCCATTAAGGATTTATTAAAGAACTCCCCAGATATTTAGAGGAGGTGCCAGCCGACATCTGGGAGATATCAATGGCGACTGGCCAGAAGGGTAGGAACCCTATTTTTGAATACAGGTGCTCACAGTGTCCTTGGTGCATTCATCAAGGCCGGTGAAAATCGGATCAGGCACGGCTTTGCCGGTGATCAAATCAATCATTGCGGTTGGGGCTTTGTAGCCCATTTCAAATGGACGTTGACCAACCAGTGCAGTCACCAAACCTTCGCTGGCAATCGCCACTTCATCACCGAGTGTATCGGCTGCTGCGATAACGAAATCATTTTTCGCAATGCGGTCTGCCAGGGGTTTGAACAGGTCACGATAAGGCTGTGGCGCACCAAACAGGGGCCAGCCGCCTTCAATGGCGAATGCATCCAATTTTGGATTTGCAGCTAAAATATCCGTCATGGCTTGCACACCTTTGGCGCCGTCATCATTGGTGAACACCGGGCAACCCGCAACTTCGGTCCAGCCGCCTTCACCTTTCAGCGCAGGTAGGCCACTCATGCCGCTCAAAGCATCACGCGTGCCTTGGGCGCGGCGCAAAATGTTATCGGCGCCGGGGTTGCCTTCAATCAAGCATATAGTGCCGCCATTGGGTTTGGCCTTCTTGATATACTCGCCAATCTTTGAGCCCATCAATGTATTGTCCGTGCCGAGATAGGTTTTACGAAGGGCCGCATCCTCTTTGGCAAGATCGGCATCGATAGTCATGATAGGAATAGTTGGGGCAGCAGTCTTGAGTGTCTGAGCGATCAACTTGGCGTTGGATGGTGAGATCGCCATTGCCACGGTATCAGGTTTGCCAAGCATGTCCTGAACGATCTGGGCTTCGCCAGCTTCGTCAGATGTTGAAGCGGGGCCCGTATAGAAACACTCATATTCTGAAGTGGCATTTTCTTTGTTCCACTTTTCGCAGCCCTGATGAATGGCTTCAAAAAATGGATTATCAAGGCCTTTCACCACAATGACCAATTGCTTTTTGGCAAACGCATCTCCGGCACTTAATGCCAAAAGTGCAGTTGCAAATAATAATGCTTTTTTCATTTTTCTACTCCCTTTTTAATGACACAAACATTTGATGTTTGCCAAGCAGGGCCTACTTCACTGCTATGATGGCTTGGGTCAGTTGTTTCCCATTGCGCCGCTTTGTGGAGTTGCCCAACATTTCTTTGATGGAGCAGAACCTAGTATCGATTTTCTATTTTCGTCAAGGTCTATTTGTAGGATAATACTGATTAATAAGTAAACCGGATTTAATTAGTCAGACCAATGATTGACAGCTTCTTGTTGCTGTGGATAGATCGTCGGCACGAAGTGGGAGCTAATACTGCGGTGGCGATCTTAGAACTTAGAAATATTTCAAAAAACTTTGGCGCAATCCAAGCCGTCAATGATATTTCATTGCTCCTGCAGCCGGGCGAAGTTACTGGTTTGATGGGGGATAATGGTGCCGGGAAATCCACGCTGGTCAAAATGATCGCTGGAAACTATCGACCCAGCAGCGGCAGCATGGTGATGGAAGAGGTGCCGCTGGAAATGCATAAGCCTCTTGATGCGCGCCTGCATGGCATTGAAATTGTTCATCAAGATTTGGCGCTGTGTAATAATTTAACGGCTGCTGCCAATGTATTTCTGGGCCGCGAACTGCACACGGGGAGGGGGCCGTTTCAAGTTCTTGATTATGCAAGCATGTATAAGAAAGCGGGCCAGATTTTTGCTGAATTGAAATCGGAAACGCGGCCGCGTGATCTTGTTAAACAAATGTCAGGGGGGCAACGTCAAGCGGTTGCCATTGCGCGCACAAGGCTTGCCAATCCCAAAATAGTTTTGATGGATGAACCAACAGCCGCTATTTCGGTGCGGCAAGTGGCAGAAGTTTTAAATCTTATCAAACGCTTGCGTGACCAAGGGATTGCTGTGGTGCTGATCAGCCACCGTATGCCTGATGTTTTTACGGTGGCTGACCGCATTATTGTTTTGCGCCGCGGCACCAAAGTCGCCGATAAAAAAATTTCCGACAGTTCGCCAGAAGAAGTGACCGGGCTTATCACCGGCGCCATTGAACGCGCATAAAGGCCAGCCATGACAACGAGTCTTGAAAAGACACTTGAAACGAAACAACAAACGTGGCTTTCAGAAAAACTGAGCAGCCAGACGTTCTGGGTTTTTATGGCAGTTGTGGCGGCGTGTGTTTTTCTGTCATTCGCGACTGATGCCTTTGCGACGCCCAAAAACCTTTATAACATTACACGCAATGTCACCTTTGTAGCGATCATTGCGCTTGGCATGACGATGGTAATTATAACGGGCGGCATTGATCTTTCGGTGGGTTCGGTGCTGTGCCTGTGCAGCATGGTTTTGGCCGTCGTCATGCACGCTGGGTATAGTATCGAAATTGGTATTGCGGCATCCATTGCCACGGCTCTGATTATTGGAGCTTTCAATGGCATTCTTATTGCCTATCTGGGTTTCCCGCCCTTTGTGGTGACGCTTGGCATGTTATCGATTGCGCGCAGTCTCGCCATGGTGACATCTGGCAATACGGTGGTGTTTGAATTTGGTCCCGATCATCAACAGCTGTTGGCCCTTGGTGGGGGTGCATGGTTTTTTGGCATCGCCAATCCGGTGATCTACATGGTGGTTTTGGCATTGATCACAGGCTTTGTTTTGCGCTGGACGCGATTTGGTCGTTATCTTTTCGCCATTGGTGGCAATGAGCACGCGGCAACTCTGACAGGGGTTCCGGTGCGGCTCATTAAAGTGTCGGTCTATATGGTGTCGGCCCTTTCGGCAGGTATTGCGGGCATTGTTCAAACCGGGTGGCTTGGTGCGGTGACCACTAATATCGGTTCCGGCATGGAACTGCAGGTGATTGCGGCGGCAGTCATTGGCGGGGCTAATTTGGGTGGTGGGGTTGGCACTGCAACTGGTGCAATTATCGGCGCTGCACTGATTGAAGTGATCCGCAACAGCCTTGGGCTTCTGGGGATTAACGCCTTTTGGCAAGGCGTGTTCATAGGCGGAGCCATTTTGCTGGCTGTGTTATTTGATCGGATTAGAAATCTGCGTCAGCGCGATTGATTTTAATTATATCATCTCGGCACTTTTGCGAAATGAGTGGGTTCTGGTACATCAAACCGGTGATTTGACTGGGGTGCAACACATGACGGATAAAAACAAACTCGCGATAAACACGCCAGCCCTAAAGCGTGGTGGTGGCAGCGTGCATTTATCAGTGGCTGAAGCCATCGGAAAGCGCATTGTGCGGGGCGAGTTTTTACCAGGCTCTATTTTGCCAAATGAAGCGAAATGGGCGGCTGATTTTAAAGTTAGTCGCTCTGCTGTGCGTGAAGCGATCAAAATTCTCATGGCGAAAAACTTACTGGTGTCGCGGCCTAAGATCGGCAGCCGAGTGGAGCCTAAGGAAAGCTGGAGCCTGCTCGACCATGATATTTTAACTTGGTATGCCACGGGCCCCAACCGCGATCAGTTTTGGCTGTCACTCCAACAGTTTCGTCACATCATTGAACCGGAGGCCGCTGCATTGGCTGCCCAGACCCACGATGCGACGCAAATGAAAGCCATCAGCGCTGCGTGCACTGATATGGCCAAATCTAAATCACTGGCCGAAAGAACTGAAGCAGATGTGCGGTTCCATCTCGCTATTCTGAGGGCTTCGAATAACGAGCTTCTCATTCCAGTGGGCGTTATCATTGATCAGGCCCTCAACAATCTTTTTGCATTAATGACACGGCGCGACAAAGATTTGATCCGTGCCCAAGAGCTGCATGATAAAATTGAACGCAGCATACGCTTGCGCCAGCCGCAAGCGGCGCGGGTTGCAGTGAGAAATCTGCTGGGAAATTCAGATGCGCTGATTAAGTCGAAGAAATAATGGCAGGGCTCTCAGTGGGTTTGGCAGAAATTGGCAGTATGAACATGTCGTAGTTGCCAAAAAAATCACTGGCCACCAAACTTTTCTTGCTGCAAGTTATCTGCTTTATGCAAAGTTTGGTCAAGCTTAGTGTCTCGCAACTTTTGAAACTGCACTCTGCGGTTCTTGAAGAGCTGCGGGAGCGTGAGGTTATTCGCAGTTCAAATGCGCCCCCAGGCGATTATGCCGAGCTTTTGTTTTCAAAAGCCTTTGGCTGGAAATTGGAGAGCAATGCGACATCCGGCTATGACGCAATTGGAGGCAACAGGCAGAGATTTCAAATTAAGTGTCGGCGCATCACAGCGCATAACACATCACGACAGTTATCAGCGTTGCGTAATCTTGCATCGAAGCCATTTGATATTTTGGCGGCATTGTTATTCGATGAGAGTTATGTGGTCACACGCGCCGCCCTCATACCCATCGAAGTTGTCGTAGAACATTCCAAATTTACAACCCACGTCAATGCACATAGGTTTATGCTTCGCGATTCAGTGTGGCTGTTGCCAAATGTTCGCGATGTGACCGAACAACTTGTCGCTGCGCAAGGACGCATTTGAGGTTAGGACTTTGCCCTGCCCAAAAAATACTTCACAATGTCAAACAGCAGGTTCGCCACCCGCAAACAGCTGTGATCAGCAGCTGTTCACCTGAAGCGAACACTGCTGATATAGGAGTTAATTAATTCCTTGTAAGGGAATATTTTCTGGATTAATTAAACGCCCTTACCGCCGGGGCCAATGGTGGCTATGCGCAGCATGTTGGTGGTTCCTGGTGCACCGATTGGCACACCTGCGGTGATAATGATGCGTTCACCCGGTTTGGCGAAGCCTTCGCGGAAAGCGATTTTACCGGCGTTTTCAAACATTTCATCGAGCGATTTGGCGTCATCGACCAAAACTGGATGGGTTCCCCACGTGAGGGCTAAGCGACGGGCGGTTTCAACAATTGGCGTTAAAGCCAAGATTGGCATGTTGGGGCGTTGGCGGGCCACACGTGCTCCAGTCGAGCCTGAACCTGTATAACACACGATTGCAGGCACTTGCAGCGTTTCGGCAATAGAACGCGCCGCAGCAGAAATGGCGTCAGCGGCCGTCAATTCCGTATCGTTGCGTTGAGCGTGCAAAATGCCATCATAATAAATGTCAGTTTCGGCAGACTGGGCAATCTTGTCCATGGTCTGCACGGCTTTTTCGGGCCAAGCGCCGGATGCGCTTTCAGCCGACAGCATCACAGCATCAGCGCCTTCATAAACGGCAGTTGCCACGTCTGACACTTCAGCGCGGGTAGGCACCGGCTCAGTGATCATGGATTCCAGCATCTGTGTTGCCACCACAACCGGCTTACCAAAGCGGCGGGCAGAACGCGTGATATGCTTTTGTTTTGATGGCACAGTTTCCAAAGGCAATTCCACACCAAGATCACCACGGGCCACCATGATGCCATCAGAGATTTTGAGAATTTCATCGAGGACCGGAAGTGCAGATGGCTTTTCGATTTTGGCCATCACGCCAGCACGGCCTTTGACTAGACGTTGTGCTTCGGCCACGTCTTCTGGGCGCTGCACGAAAGAGAGCGCAATCCAATCGACGCCTAACGAAGCGGCGGCTTCCAAATCCGCGCGGTCTTTATCGGTGAGCGCTGGGATGGGCAGCAATGTATCAGGCAGGTTTACACCCTTTCTGTTGGATAACATGCCGCCGTAAATTACTTTGGTATCGAGGCGGGTGGGTGTGGCGGCGGTGATTTCCACACGCAGGCGGCCATCATTCAATAGCAGGTTATCACCGATTTTCGCGCCTGCAAAAATTTCAGGATGGGGCAAGAATACGCGGGTTGAATCGCCCGGTTCACTGTTGGTATCAAAAATGAAATTTTCACCAGCAGTGATTTTCACTTCTTTATCCGCGAAAGTGCCGATGCGAATTTTAGGACCCTGCAAATCCGCTAGAATGCCAATCGGTCGGTTCAGCTTTTTCTCAATGACGCGAATATAGCCGTGGAGTTCCTTGAGCAACGCGTGATTGGTGTGGCTCATGTTAATGCGGAACACATCGACTCCGGCCACAAACAATTTCTCGATCATCTCTGGGGTCGCGGAGGCGGGTCCCAGGGTTGCCAGGATTTTAACTTTACGATTTCTGCGCACTTAATTTTGAACCTAAATGTTATTGACTAGGAGTTGTTTTATCGCCCGACAGCGAAACGGTCCAATCAGCTTCTTCACCGGTGTCCACTTCGAAGAAGCCTTGTTTTTGATAGCCGCGTTGTTCACAATTATCGATGCCGGCAATTGTGAAGAGCTTATCTTTGATGCAAATCTGAGCTTTGCCGCCCCAAGAACCGCCTTTGACCAAGTCTACGGCGTAAACATAATAGTAACGTGACGGAAGTGGGCCTTTCAACAGGTTGAGGCATTTTTGCGGTTCGGCAGTCCACCAGCCTTCGCTCTTCCAACCCTCTTTATTTTTGTAAGCAATGGCCACGCCCACTTTGCTTGCCGTGTTGTTGCATAATTTTAGGTCGGCTTTTGCTGGAGTTCCGGCGGCAGCCAGAAGCACCGTGGCCCCAACCCCAACCCAGAATTTTCTATTCATGCCGTCGCCTCCACATGCCGTTCGAATCAAAGATACATTTAGTTTGCGCGATTGCGCCGTCAACCACGAAAATCAACGGGAAACTAGGGCATTATGATGGCGGGGACAAGTGTTGAGGGCTGTGGATGAGTGAAGTTCAGCCATTGGCGTGTGCGATGGGAACGCTTATGTAGAGGCCATGAAAGACATTGACGAGATAACTCAAACCGAACTTGAAGCCGCAGCTTTTCGCAGATTGGTGCAACATTTACGCGGGCGCGAAGACGTGCAAAATCTCGATTTGATGAATTTAGCTGGCTTTTGCCGCAATTGCCTGTCGAATTGGCTGGAGGATGCTGCCAAAGACCAAGGCCTTGTGGTTTCGCGCGATGAGGCCCGCCAGCATGTTTACGGCATGTCTTATGATGATTGGAAAGCCAAACATCAAACAGGCCCCACACAAACCATCACCCCCAAATCACATTAAATTTAGTTCGGAGAGTATTAAGTGGCTGACAAAACAACAACGCATTTCGCCCATGGTCAATTGAAAGCCATTGTCGAGCGTATCGAGCGCTTGGAAGAAGAAAAGAAAACCATCGCAGCCGATATCAAGGAAGTCTACGCTGAAGCTAAAGGCACAGGCTTTGATATCAAAATTTTGCGCAAGGTGATTTCACTGCGCAAGAAGGAACCCACCGAACGCCAAGAAGAAGAAGCCTTGATCGATGTGTATCTGGCTGCGCTGGGCATGGCGCCAAGTGTGGCGGAAGAGGCGGCTTAAAGCCTAATTAAAGCTCAGCTTCTGGGTTTTGTGAGTTGTCGGCAGGGTGAAACCACTGAGGTCGCCTTTGCCTTCGCGGTTAACTACTAACAAATCACCTTTACCTTCGCTGTTGCCATCGGCGCTGGCGACATCGTTGCCGTCTTCATTGAGGGTTGCGGCCATGGGCAGGGTTGAATCGCCAGTTGCGCCAATCACGGGAGGAGCGCCATCGCGGCGGATGGCGGCATCAGCGTTGAGGAGCAGTTGCGGCCACCAATTAATATCGCTGCCACCAGCGGAGGCGAGCACAGGCTTAATCACGGGCGCATTTTCAGCGGTGCCATTGCGCAATTGAGTAGCAAAGTTGCCTTTAAGCGCTTTAGTCGATTTTGCGGTAACTGGAATTGGTTCTTCAGCAGCGGCGGCCATCACTGTGCCCAATGAATCGGCCACTGGTGAAGGCTCATCATTGCCGGTTTGGCTCGGAGGAGGAGCGGAGGCCGCCGAAATACGAATTAATGTTGGATCAGCCTTCATGTTAGCGGCAGCCATCAACATAATTTCTACGGGCTTCAAACGCGGGCGTGGAATGGCTGGACCTTTTTTAACCAGAGGTTCAGCAGCACCATTATCGGCTTGCTCTTCAGCTGGCGTTGCGGTTTTTGATACATCATCAGCCAGTGCATTAAGCGCCGCAATTTGGTCTTTGGGCACAAGCGGCGTAGGCGGAACAATGGAAGCCATTATAGCTTTTGGTTTGGAAGTGGCGGGTGCAACAGCGGCATCCGCGCTCAAGTCTGCCATATCATTGGTATCGCCGGAATAAGCAGCTTCAACTGGCCTTGGAGCAGGCACTTTCGCTACAGCCACTTGTTGTACTTGGACTATAGCTGGTTTTTTCTTGAAGCCCAAGAAGGCCAGTAATCCGCCATTGCCGCCGGTGGCATCTGGTGCTGCTTCATATTGTTGGTTGCCACCATTCAATCGCAAACGGCGGCCTACGGTTTTCATGCCTTCACGCATAATCTGGGCCATTTGCACGTTGCCGATGACAGGCCCCCAATGGCGCACATGGCCAGAGTCGACGTGCAGGAAGCCCGTTGGGCCGCCTGCGGAACGATAATAACCCACACCGCCCACTTTGCGCACCAAAGCGCTGTTGCGGATTTTTACGGTTGGAATATCAGGG
>JANMWK010000001.1:0-2009 GCA_031393975.1 Hyphomicrobiales bacterium | reverse complement strand
GGTCGAGGCCAAGGTCATCGGCAGCACACTTAACGCCAGCGGCAGTTTCGTAATGCGGGCCGAGAAAATAGGCAGCGACACTATGTTGGCGCGTATTGTCCAGATGGTGGCCAATGCCCAGCGTAGCCGCGCACCCATTCAGCGTATGGCAGACCGCGTTTCCGGCTGGTTCGTACCAGCTGTGATCGGTGCATCTTTATTGGCCTTTGCGGCTTGGTCAATATGGGGGCCAGAACCGCGCTTTGCTTATGGTCTTGTTGCAGCGGTCGCGGTTTTGATTATCGCTTGCCCTTGTGCTCTTGGTCTCGCAACACCCATGTCGATTATGGTGGGTGTTGGTCGTGGGGCTCAAGAAGGAGTCTTGATCCGTGACGCCGAAGCCTTGGAGCGCATGGAAAAGGTCGATACCATCATTGTTGATAAAACTGGAACACTTACCGAAGGTAGGCCATCAGTCACCTCTATCGTGACGGCAGCAGGAGCGGACGAAACCGAACTGTTGCGGTTGGCAGCATCTGTTGAACAAGCCAGTGAACATCCGCTTGCCGCAGCAATTGTGAAAGCTGCCAAGGAACGCAAAATTGAACTTGCCAAAGTCATGGGGTTTGATGCGCCATCAGGTAAAGGTGCCATTGGCATGGTCGAGCGTAAACGCATGGCGATTGGCAATGCCAAGTTTATGGGCGAATTGAATATCGCGGTGGATAGTTTATCAGCGAAATCTGATGCTTTGCGCGCAGATGGTGCCACGACTGTGTTTGTCGCCATCAACGGCAAATTGGCTGGGGTGATCGGCATCGCCGACACTGTGAAAGCAACAACGCCGCAGGCTCTATCAGCTTTGCGTGACGCGGGAATCCGTATCGTCATGTTAACGGGCGACAATCGCATAACAGCTGACGCCATTGCCAAACGCCTTGGCATCACTGAAGTCGAGGCAGACGTATTGCCCGATAAGAAGGCCGATGTGGTGACCAAATTCAAAGCTCAAGGTCGTGTGGTAGCCATGGCGGGCGATGGCGTGAATGACGCTCCAGCCCTTGCAGCCGCTGATGTCGGCATCGCTATGGGAACAGGAACTGATGTGGCAATGGAAAGTGCTGGTGTTACGCTGTTGCGAGGAGACCTCATGGGTATCGTAAAGGCACGTGCCCTTTCAAAAGCCGTCATGGGCAACATCCGCCAAAACCTGTTCTTCGCTTTCATCTATAACGCGGCAGGCGTTCCCATAGCAGCGGGTGTACTTTATCCGGTATTCGGTATTTTGCTGTCACCGATGATCGCCGCCGCTGCAATGGCATTGAGCTCTGTCAGCGTGATCGGCAATGCGCTCCGCTTGCGCAAAATATCTTTTGAGGTTTAAACCAAGTCAGGAGTTGGCCCGTTTGAGAAGATCGTGGCATCGCGCAATTTGTCTGGTGGCAAGGTCAGACCAGACATCACGGAAGCGATGTCGGTTATATTCACAGTTAGACGTCCGCCGCAAAACACAGGTATGCCTTGAGGGTATTTGCCGAGCGGCTTTCACGAATGTAGTCTTCGATTGTGCCTGGAACCAGTATTTTGCAATCAACAGCACTGCCGGAACTTTTGAAAGATGTCCTCATTTTTGGCTCTGATAATGGAAAGTTATACGGGGTAATTAGGTCAAGCATTGGAGCCTCAATTCGTTCAAAAGCGGGATTTCAGAAGGCAGGAAGGCCAGAGGCTCAGTGGCATCGGGGCACTGATGGCCAAGGCATTCCCTTTGGGAGGTCTCACGAAATTTATCCGCCAGCGGCCAAGACAGCCGTTTACGCATCTGGCCGCCCTCGACCGCGAAAACCATCCTTCCCAAAACATCCATCCGGACATCCTTGGGACAATTATGATTGACCCACTTGGCCGTTTTGCAGTCTGTTTCAAGAAATCTGCTGAGCGCGGACATGCCAGGACACGTGAACTTGTCCACCGCCCAGAGGGGAACGTCATTCCAATAGGCCTCAGCCGGAACTGGGTCATCCACAACT
>JANMWK010000088.1:0-3376 GCA_031393975.1 Hyphomicrobiales bacterium | reverse complement strand
ATGGATAAAGCTGTCACCCAAGAGGCCGCGCGTCGTGCGCGCCGTTGATACCAATATTCTCGTCCGCTTCTTGACTGCTGACGATCCAAAGCAAGCGAGGACGGCGAGACGGGTCATGGAAGCTGGTGACGTCTTCATTGGAGTTACCGTCATTCTTGAAACAGAATGGGTCTTGCGGGCAGGTTATGGGTTTACGCCAAATGTGATCGCTACAGGTTTGCGCGGCATTGGCGGCTTGCCAGGAATTATGATTGAAGAACCAGCAGAGGTCTCTCAGGCGCTTGATTGGATGGTTGAGGGAGTGGATTTTGCCGACGCCCTGCATCTTACGCGATCAAACCATTGCAATGCCTTTCTGACCTTTGACAAAAAGCTCGCAACACGCGCCAAGGGCAAAGCGGCCATTGTTGTAGAAACGCTGTAATGCCATACGAACGCTCTGCATTGGTTTGCATTTCCGCTCATCGCGTGAATGAAGAACTGAGTATATTTGATGGCGAAGGCAGTGTTTGATCCGAACCGGACATGACAGGCGATCTTGGGATGACTAGACTGACGTTGGTCAACTTGATGCGAGTGACGACTGCCGCACGGATTCAAAATACCGAATCAGGTGGCAAAGTGTAGCTGCCCCAACTTATAAATTGGGCCAGACAATAGATTGAATTTCAGTTCCAAACAGAATTGCTATACCCAATCACCTTTCTATGTTGCATTTTTGACGAGGAGAAATGGCATGTCTGAAGTCAGGGCAGTTGATATAAAGGATAGGTCAAGTTTTGAAGCGTGGCTTCTATCACGTCCAGAATTGGTGAGACCGATAGATGCTTTGATTTTAGTTCATCGTTGTACGTTGAGGGCTGTGCCACTTTTACATTCACAGCAACTGATAGTGGGTAACGAACGGGCTGAACTTTTTTTGACTGCCTTCCGGCTTGGTATTGAAGCACGGATTACTTTGACAAGAATCTCAAGTTCACCAATAGCTGCCCAGCAGTTGCGAAAGGAGAATTTGAGCAATGTAACTCTTATCTCTGCTATCCATACAACAACTTATGGCTATTCAATACTGGAGTGCATGAATTCTGTGCTTAGGGTGGCCACCTCGGCGGTTGGATCAGATAATGCGCTTTCAATGTTGAGTGCAACTGTTGGTGCGGTTCAAACACTTGTACTTAATGCAACGATTTCGCCAGATTCGTCTGACTCAATTTGGTCTTCAGTGTCGGCTGATGCATTGTTGCTTGAATCTGATGAAAATATTGAAAAAATGTTTCGTGGACCACTATGGAATGTCGCACCCAAATGGTGGCAGAATGAGTTTACGGCCATGCTTGCATTATTTGCCTCTCACAGCATGAGGAATGATCATTGGGCTGTTTGGGATCATTGGTATAGTCCGGTTTCGGCTGGCAGCGAAGCTTTTTATCTTCCAGCTGTCCTCGCACGTAAGATAGAACAGCGCATCGGACTAAGCGATGGCCGCGCTGACTTCTGGAAGCGCGAACCTAGCGTAATAAATGCGGAAATTGGAGGATGGGTGGGGGAGGCTCGGGAGCAATCCACTCTTCTTTATTTTGACAGTCCAGTGCAGAAAATTGGAGAATTGGATCGGCCATCCGCGAGCGGAGTATTCAGCACTGTTACTTCGGGTGGTGGAGTCTCGGCAAACGGTGAAGCCAGAAATTTTACTACTTCATCTCAATCGTTTCCTATCCACGTCGAAATTGAGCGGCAGGAGCGATTGGCGCGGGTTGCTGCTGTACCTGAGTCATTACTTCAACCGCCCTTCCGGGCTGCATCGCGATTCCGACAGGCAACTAATGGCCAAATTGTATTGGAAGCTGACCCGCTGAGCCCTTCGCTAGGTCGCCAGCACGAACAAATGCAAGAACTTTATGAGGATGCTCGGTTGGCCGTGGCGGAATTGCTTGCCTTGGGCATAAACAAACTTGCTTTTTGTCTCGAAACGGCAAAGGCACTTCAAGACTACTTGCCAGAGATTTACAGCAATGCTTCTATTAACAGAATTTGGTTTAGGGCTAACCGGTTAAGGGATCTGTTCGTGCGACATACGCAAGAGGCAGCGCAGCCGCAACATGATCGTGACATCAGTCAAATCTTAGAACCTGAAACCGCTAAAAAACTGGAAACCTGCATAAAGCAGCTCAATGTTTTAATTGCGCATGATGAAAGGGGCCGCGAACTTGACAGATTGAGCCACGGCCCAGAAGCTCGCCAACGTAACGAGGCCCAGATCGCTGCGACCACGCCGATCATCAACAATATTTTTTACATTGCAGATGGAGCAACTGTCAGCGTTGTCCAAGGCGACCACAATACAGTTATACAAGCAAGCCATAATATCCATGGTGACCAAGCGGTGGAACGAATTGCCGAACAAGAGAGCAATCTTGTCATGGCGATCCTTTTGGCTTGCCGACCGATAGTGACTGCGATCGATTCAGTTTCACCAGAGATTATTGTTCAAGCCGCAATTGCAGTGGCAGGAACATATGGGCCCGAGATTATCAAGTTTGTTGCGGAACATAAGGACAGCTTTGACTCTGTGTTGATTTATATTGAGAACGCCAAGACCATTGCTGATTTTCTAAAACTCATTTCTGAGATTGGGAGGCTCATCTAAGACTACCATTATCTCTTCCATTTTTGGCGCTGATCCAACCTCTCCAAACCAAGAGTAAGTGACGAACAATTGAAGATTTGTTCCGAATGTATTTGGAGTCTGAAATTGGCCAATCGCTGTAAATATGGCTCGAATGTCTCTCTTCTACTCTTGGGACACAGTTAGACATGGCAAAGTGGATGCCGATGGCGTTGCTTTTAGCTTCACACCCCGCCCACCCCCCAACTCCACAACGCCTTTACCCTAGCCTAGAACCTGTTATGGTGCTCTCAACGCAAATTTTAGGAATGGACTGGCTTTCGGTTTTGGCTGTTGAAGCTTTTCTGTTCGAGGGATTATATTTTGGACGCGACCACTCATGGGAGATTACCTCCCAATGAACGCGCCGTTAAGGGTGTATCAAAGTCTCAACGGGCGCGTATTTCGCCTGATGAACCTGCCCCTTATGGCGCTCTGGATCTAGGCACAAATAACTGCCGGTTGCTGATTGCCAAATCTTCTGGTTCCGGTCTGCATGTGGTTGACGCTTTTTCTCGCATTGTGCGGTTGGGTGAGGGGGTGAGCCGATCTGGCTTATTATCTGATGCTGCCATGGTTCGAACCATCGATGCTTTGCGCGTCTGTTCCAACAAATTGAAATGGCACAATGTGGGGCAAAGGCGGTTGATCGCCACTGAAGCGTGTCGGTTGGCAGCTAACGGTGCGGAATTTATCGCACGTGTTGAAGAT
>JANMWK010000213.1:0-1539 GCA_031393975.1 Hyphomicrobiales bacterium | reverse complement strand
GGCATTGATGCAAACGCATATTTCAGAAAGCAAGTCTGAAATTGAATGGATAAAAACGCTTTTCCCGAATGACCGCGATTATACGGCTGTTTATGAGCACTTTGGCTTGGTGACTGATCACAGTTTGTTTGCGCATGGCGTTCATCTTTCGGAAAGTGAAGCACAGCGCTTGCATGATGCGTGGTCAACAGTCGTGCATTGCCCAACTTCAAATAACTTTCTAGGTTCAGGGCTCATGTCGATGAACCATCTATTGAAAGATAATCGTCCGGTTTCTCTTGGCCTTGCCACTGATATTGGCGGCGGCACGAGCTTTTCTATGCTGCAAACCTTGGGCGAAACTTATAAGGTTCAAATGCTTGTTGGTCGTAAACTCAAGGCCACAGAACTCTTCCACATGGCAACACTGGGCAATGCCAAGCGCTTGCGCATTGATGATGAAACGGGAAGCCTAGCGATCGGAAAATTTGCTGATATCTTGGTGCTTGATCCAAGCGCCACGGATGTTTTGGCGGCGCGTCATCCGCTTTCAAATTCAATTGAGGATGTGTTGTTCGCACTTGCCATATTGGGCGACGACCGCGCCGTCCAAGCAACTTATGTTGCTGGTAAAAAAGTTCATGGAGCATAGCGTGCCATGCTGACGATGCCAAAGCCAGATGAAGCCGTTCTCGCGCGTCGTTCTGAGATCGTGGCGGCACTCAAAGCAATCGTGCCCGGTGAAGGCGTGATTGATGCCACGCGTCAAATGAGCGTTTATGAATCAGATGGCCTCACCGCCTATAAACAAATGCCCATGGTCGTGGTGCTGCCTGAAACAGTGGCGCAGGTTTCGGCGGTGCTGCGTTATGCCCACAACAACAATATCAAAATCGTTCCGCGCGGGGCCGGCACATCCTTATCAGGTGGCGCACTTCCTTTGGAAGATGGTATTCTGCTGGGTATGGCAAAGTTCAACCGCATCATCGAGATTGACTATCAAAATCGCTGCGCCGTCGTCCAACCCGGCGTTACCAATTTGGGAATCACGAAAGCTGTCGAACATAAGGGGTTTTATTACGCTCCTGACCCTTCGTCGCAAATTGCCTGCACCATTGGTGGAAATGTAGCCGAGAATTCTGGTGGTGTGCATTGTTTGAAATATGGCCTCACGGCGAATAATGTTTTGGGCATTGAAATGGTATTGATCACCGGTGAAGTTGTGCGCCTTGGCGGTAAGCACCTCGATTCAGAAGGCTATGATTTGCTGGGCCTGATGACGGGGTCTGAAGGTCTGCTCGGTGTGGTCACAGAAGTGACCGTGCGCATTTTGCAAAAGCCTGAAACCGCACGCGCGGTTTTGGTTGGCTTTCCATCAAACGAAACCGCCGGCCAATGCGTGGCTGATATTATTTCAGCAGGCATAATTCCGGGCGGCATGGAGATGATGGATCGTCCTGCCATTCATGCGGTCGAAGAATTTGTACATGCCGATTATCCATTAGATGTTGAAGCGCTTCTCATCGTCGAGCTTGATGGGCCGCAAGTGGAAGTCGATCA
>JANMWK010000079.1:0-2975 GCA_031393975.1 Hyphomicrobiales bacterium | reverse complement strand
AAACTCTGATCTCTGTCCTCCGCCGGTCCTAGTGAAACGAGGTGATATGGCTAAAGTAGCAACCAATCTGTGGCGCGCCGTTCATACTGATCAATATCCAGACGGCCCAATCAAGGACGAAGAGCCTTTGCCAGGCGTTCTATATCCAACATTCGAGCGCACGCAGATCGGGACACTACCAAGTGGAAAGCCGAAATATCGTGACCCCGACATCCAGATAACCGATGGCAAGGTTCCAAGAGGAGCCGGCACGTCGCTCTATGACAAGGAGAACTTTTTTCGTGGCAAGAGTTGGCGTTACCTACGAATCCCAAAGGATACCGACATTGATCCAAATTTAGTCGTTACAGGGCCGGTATGGAATGAATACATTGGGGCCAATCACTACCAAATAGAAGCTATTAAGCCAATGTTTCCTGAAGTATATCGGGGAGCGCTTGACAACTTTGCACGAGCGGCAGTGAAGAAAGCATACGAAGACGCTCGCCGATAAACAGATGGAGAATACGGAATGAACATTAGTGCACATGCCTTAATGATGGCCCTTAAAGCACTCAACCAGAAGACAAAAATGATAGCATCGGAGTTGGAGAATGCCAAGGATCCAGAACTCTCCTATTTTGAGGAGGAACTGCACCTCTATTCAAAGGCACTTTCCGAACTGAGGGATGAATACATCAGCCTTCAGAAACAGGCCGAAAATCTTCCAACGTACGAGGATCTCATTGCGTAACCACGGAGACGCCTAACCATTCGCTCAACCGGACCCATTGCGGCGGTCCGCCATTTGGGCTAAAAAACCCTAGCCCAAATGCCAACCCACCGCAATGGGCCGGTTATCTCAAACGTTAGGCGTCTCAGAACGAGTGCGGCGGCCATCCTCCCTCAGGTCTCGTTTGATAATCAATTGTGATGATGTCGCGTAAGTGCCCCAGGTAAAAAATCAGGACTCGCATCGGCGAAATTCCAAGCGCTTGTGCAGTCAATTGCTCGGCGACGCAAGCACGCCTCCTTTGCTTGCAGCAACCCAATGGAGAATTGAACAATGATCGGTCATCCCCCAAACTATGGCTTCAACAAGTGGAAGTCTCTTTCAGTAATTGTATTATGGCCCGTAACACTCGCAACAGTATTGCCGCTAGTTGGTTGCGGGTCTGTAGAAGTGCAGCGCGGCAAGAATCTAGCCACTGCTGGCGTACAGTATTCGAAGTCCACGGCTGGATTAATTGATGTGGCGAATGACGCAATGATTGATTCCGACAGCGAGGCGCTCGTTCGAACCAAACTCCCCGCTGCCGCGTTGAACGCAGATATGACGGCCAAACTCGCAGACAGGCTAAAACAGCTTGACTCTGGACTTGTTGATAACACAAAGATGTTCATCTCCTTACATGCGTCTCTGTCAGCCACCGAAAGCTACTTCTTGGCGCTCCAGAATCTCGCCGACAACCCTCAGTCGGAGGCAGCGGCATCGGCAGTATCAACTCTATCTGATCGCGTGAATTCGCTGAACGAGGCTCTAAAAAAGGGTGATAGCTCTCTGAAGCCCGTGGTGAGTGAACAGCAAAAGACAGCCTTCGCGGGCCTCACTAAATTGGTGGTAGATCAAGTGCACGGAGCCAAGGTCAACGCAGCGTTAAAGCGAGATGCGGCAATTATTGGCGAAACTTTGCATCTGCAGGGCCAGATTATTGATTTAGCCGGCCCAATTATATCTGGCGCTCTCATCGATCAGAATAACAGATTTTATATTGATCATGTAAAGCGTCAATTCGAGAAACAAGAAATCGGTTCAACGTGGGTCTCTGATAGGAACACGTATATCAAAGCCAAGGCAATTGGCGAGACTTCAAAAGAACTTAAAGCTGCCAAACAAGCGGCAACACAAATGAGCGCCAGTTGGGAGAAGATTCTTGCTGGAGCTTACGACACCAGTGAAATGACTGCTCAGATTGCAGAAGTTGAGACCCTGGTTGCCGCAATAGTAAAGCTGAAACAAGCTGAGAAGCCAAAGGCAGCGGATAAGTAACCACCAACATTTTGGAGAACGATATGAGCAATAGCATTGCGCTAAACGAGAATCAGATCAAAAACCACCAAGAGATTCTGCTTAATCTTCTAGATATAAGAGGCACTTTGATGTTGGTTGACCCCGACTCTCTTTCACTAGATCAGCACATAGCGTGGAACGAGCAGATGTTCCAGGTCGGTTTGGCGATAATTGCAGCAGAAAAGGCTGTTCTTACATTGATTTCTGAAGACTATGCCAAAGTGCTTCCAAAGCTCAAGAAGAGTACAGATAACTTGGAACGCGATTTGCACAAACTGAAGGCGGCTAGCGACGTTATTGCCGCCGTGGGATCGGCGCTTGGCACAATATCAAGCATTATTACATTACTTGGTTGATTAGCGTCACGCCTATCGATCTTCTCAAACAATATTCGTTGATGCGCGTACTGCAGCGCTTCCGCTAGGGCAGCGAGCCAAGGGCAATACTCCACTGAATGCGAGCAAGAGACGCCTAACCATTCGCTCAACCGGACCCATTGCGGCAGGCCGGCATTTGGGCTACAAAAGCCTAGCCCAAATACCAGCCCACCGCAATGGGCCGGTTAGCTACGACGTTAGGCCTCACAAATGCCCACTGTAAAACTGTCGGAGCCGAGAAACTAATGACGCAGAACGCAGCCTATAGAATTGGCAGGTTCCTTGGAGAACTTCCGTGGTGGGCGAAGTTTGCGCTCTCGCTCACCGTAATCGCTTTCCTTGCAAGGGCTTGTAGCTCACAAGACAGCACCTCCACTGCACCCGTCGCCCCTACCTTATTAACAAAAGGAAGAACGATAGCTACACAGACACGATCTGAAGAACTAGAAAGAGCACGGGATAAGCAGGAGTGCGAATCGACAATAGAGAAGAAGAGTCAGACGTATGCGGACCTAATGAGTCAGCGGAAATTCTGGGACGCAGCTATT